>CAZIKS010000169.1:0-8303 GCA_964539795.1 uncultured Pirellulales bacterium | reverse complement strand
GGCTTGCAGTTCCGGCCGAGCGGAGTCGTACTGTAGTACTTCGAGCATCGGCCGGGGTTGTGTAACGCAGCAGTTGAGTGAAAGGTCCACTCAAAATTGCCTATTTTAACATTTCATTCAGCCTCATTTTGAGAGTGAAATTTTCGCCTACTCAAAACTACCTATTTTAACACCGATGTCAGAATTTAAAAAACCTGCATTTTTTTGAGTCTTTTTTTAACTTTTTTTTCAATTTCTCCGCTTTTTTTAACTTTTTTCCTCAAAACCCGGTCATTTTTCGCGTTTTTTCCCCGTTTTTTCCCCGCTTTCAACTCAATAATGAGGTTGAAAACCTCACATGTTTAGAGCCCAGGCTTTCGTTTTGGGTGGCGGTATTAAACTACGAGATCTCACCTACGAACTCCAAATTTCGTACTGATTGCGCAAGTATTCAATAGCAAAACTAAATTTTTTTGAAATATTTTTTACCCCTTTCTAATTAAGCACTTACAAATTTTTGCGCCCTTAAAATCCCACGATTTTTCGACCCAAATGCGCAAGTTCATCTAATTATGGGGAGCGCCTTTTTTTAAACCCCCTTAAAAAACTAAATGATAAATCAGGAGTCTCTTTTAATGACCACCATAGCTCATTCCCTCGCAAACTTGCCCAAATACCCACCGCTCTACATTTGTAAAGGAGTCTCTACAAATCAACCCTTATTATGCAAAACAAACCCAATTTCCCGGATAACCAAATGAACATAAACCACGCTATGACAAAGCATTACGGCAATTCTTATCCCCTCGGACGCCGCAAAAACAAACCCAATTCAAACCCAATTGCTTAAATGCAAAAATGAAATTAAACTTATATTTAACAAAGGATTACGAAAATGAACCACCCCTTCGCCATACGGCAAAACAAAGCCAATCAAAGCCAATTTCAAAACCGGCGGCAGGGGAGGCTGGCGCTGTCAAGCCCCAGCCTACTCGATTATATGCCACGCACAGCGTTTAAAAATCGTCGATATCGCATATATGACAGTGCAAAGTAATATTTAAAAATTTGGTGGTTATTGATATGATTTTTGTTTATTATTCTAAAGAAAATGGGAGATTTTAGCTGTGGCGCAACTCAAAAAGCAGCTTGGCTTGTTTGATGTATTTGCTGTGGCGGCGGGTGCGATGATAAGTTCAGGTCTATTTGTTTTGCCTGCCATCGCCTTCACAAAAGCCGGCCCCGCCGTAATTTTGTCATATTTCTTTGCCTCCATTCTTGTACTTCCAAGTGTTCTTAGCAAAGCAGAGCTTTCCACCGCTATGCCCCGGGCCGGGGGAACTTATTTTTTTATCGAAAGAAGCTTGGGACCTGTTTTAGGCCTCTTCAGCGGATTTGCAAGCTGGTTTTCGCTCGCTCTAAAAAGTGCCTTCGCTGTCGTCGGAATGGCGCTCCTTATCGAAGTCGTACTCCAAATGCTTTTTCCCGCACAGCTTCAGCCCTGGCATCTCAAAGCAATAGCTGTTCTCTGTTGTCTGGCCTTTACCATGCTCAATATTGTAAGTGTCAGGCATACAAGCAGGTTTCAGATTTTGCTTGTGGCCGTTCTCTTGGCAATACTCGCATTATTTGTAATTTTTGGCGTCCGGAATGTTGAAGTTGCCAGATACGAAGGTTTTCTTCAAAAGGGCTGGCCTGCCATATTAGCCACCGCGGGCCTGGTTTTTATTAGTTTTGGAGGTTTGACTAAAGTCGCCAGCATTGCAGAGGAAGTCAAACATCCCGGGAGAAATCTCCCAAGGGGTATGTTCCTTGCATGGTTTGTCGTAAGCATTTTTTATATCGCCGTAATCGCAATTACAGTAGGAGCGGTGGAGGGTAATGAACTTTCCGGCAGCTTTCTGCCTATTTCGCTGGCAGCCGACAATTTTATGGGTTCCTGGGGATTTGTGATTCTCAGTTTGGCTGCTATTGCCGCTTTCGTAACCACTGCTAATGGGGGTATACTCGCTGCATCAAGATCGCCATTGGCAATGAGCAGAGACCGATTAATGCCCCCGGCTTTAGGCCGCATCAACGAACGTTTCAAAACGCCTCACGTCAGCATACTCCTTACCGGCGGATTTATGATTGCTGCTATTGTCACCCTTGATATTGAGGTCCTGGTGAAAACGGCATCGACCTTGATGGTAATACTTTTCATTCTTGTTAATGCCAGCGTGATTATAATGCGCGAGAGTAAAATACAGAGTTATCGCCCGAGATTCAAATCACCCTTATATCCATATATACATATCTTTGCCATCGTTGCTTACGGCGCGCTTATTGTTGATATGGGAAAAGTTCCCCTTCTGATTTCCGCCTGTTTTATTGCTGTCAGCGCTGCCTGGTTCGCACTTTATGTCTCAAGAAGGGTTAGTCGTGCCTCCGCCGTTATGCACATCGTCGAACGGGTTACCGCGCGAGAGCTTAAAACCGTTACTCTCGAAAACGAGCTTCGCGACATCTTGCTCGAGCGTGACGACATAATCGAGGACAGGTTTGACAAACTGATAAAGCAGTGCAGAATCCTTGATATAAAAGGCCCCAGAGAAGCCGAGGACATTTTCCGCGAAGTTTCCGCCATTCTGGCCGAAAGACTGGATACCGATAAGTATGTCCTCTTCGAAAAATTCCTCCTTCGGGAAACTCAGGGTGGCACTGTAGTTCAGCCGGGTTTTGCTATACCGCATATAATCGTTGAGGGTGAAAATAAATTTGACATATTGCTCGTCCGGGCTAAGGACGGAATTAATTTTTCCAACACCCCTGAGCCTATAAGGATAATGTTCATTTTAGCCGGTTCCAAAGACCAGAGAAATTACCATCTGCGTGCCCTGATGGCAATCGCACAGATTGCGCAGGGGACCAGCTTCGAGCACCGATGGCTCACCGCTCGAGACACTCAGGCAATAAGAAACATCATTCTCCTTTCCACTCGCAAAAGGGATGTAAGCCCGTAGTTCATCTTGTCATCTTGGTTAAGACTAAGGGAATGTAGTTACTACTGGATAAATAAAGTCCGGTTTGTGCATTTTAGCCGGTTTCAAACAGTGCTTAGTTTGCTTCTGTTTCTTCGTGCTGTTTTTCCACCTTGCCTGCAAAGTGCTTGTATAGGGCATAGGTCAAAATCACCGAGCCTGTCACCATCACTGCCGGAACCAGGATACTCCAGAAAAATGAAAACTCACCTTGCATTTTGTTCTCCCTGATTTATCTCTTTGCTCTTTTTGTTGGCGCCGGGACCGCGCTTTTTATAGTTGTAATAAGCCAGCAGCAGCCCCAGAAAGCTCACGAAATAGGCCATTAACATCCCCAGTATCTTGCCGCCGGTTTCAGAGTCTATATTCATCGTTATTCCTCCCAACGTGTGGTTTTGTCAACATGTTCGAGAAATTCAGCCTGTCGTTTCGCGAAGGCCTCGGACAACGCCTTCAGCTTCGGGTCGATAATCAGAAACATCACAACTGTACAGATGACCCCGATTATCAGCGCAATAAAGCCCCACACCTGCAGCAGCAGGGCACCCGCTACTCCGATTCCTACCAGAATATACGTGACCACAGACAGCACGCAGGCTATCAGGTCATGTATGCTCCAGTCATCGGCTTGTTCCGGCGTCCAGTGTTTTTGAAATAAGCTCATCTTAACATCCCTTCATTATTTGTTATTATCTTTATGTTCTTTAATAAGGCCGCGATTAATGGCTTCTCTGCGTATCGGCCCCCAGAATCCGCACGGCCTCGCCGCTACATAGTAATGCACCAAATGGTCCATATCATCGGCCTTGGTCAAAAACATTATCGGCATGTACACCACCGCAACCAGTATCGCCAGCATCCAGAACTGCTGATAGTCCGGCAGTTTCGGTATCACACCGAGTGCCGGCAGCACCCACACCACCAGCCAACTCATAATTAAGTTCGCAATCCACGCACTAAGATATGCCCATGAATTAAACCGCCACCAGATTACCTGCAGTATCGACGGTATCCAGATGCCAGCCGCCTGCAGCCATAGCGCAAATATCAGCCACTCCGTAATTTTTTTCATTGTCAGCCCTAAAACAAAGCACCCCACAAGCAGCAGCAGCGTATTGATTCGTCCCATGCGAACCAGTTGTTTTTCCGAGGCCTGTGGATTGACATAGTGGTGATAAAGGTCGCGCGTTGCGTAAAGTGCGCCTAAATTCAGGTGTGTCGAGATTGTGCTCAGATGGATGGCAAGGACAGCCGCAAAGAACACCCCAATCATCCCCATAGGCAGATATTCGAACGCTATCCTGTACCACGCCATCTCGTATTCCTTCGATTCGGCGATATTTGGATACACCACAAAGAAGGCCAGAACCGCCACCGCCCAGAAACCATTTCTGAAAATCGCCGCAAGGCCGCCCGCCCATATACTGTAACTTGCATCACGCACCGACCTCGTCGACTGAATCCGCTGCGCCTCAGGGTACCAGTCGATGAAATTTCCCATTCCGATTCCCCCGACAGTAGCCATTATCAAAAGCGTTATAAACCAGGCGAATGGAAATTCTTCGTCAAAGTGAAAGGGATTTAACCGCCAGCTTTGACCTAATGCTTCGAGTTTATTGACTATCGTTAACGGCCCTCCAACCTCTTTAATCGCCCAGAAGCACACGAACGTGATTATCAGAAAAGCTATAACTCCCTGCTGGAAGTCCGCCATAATAACACCCCAGTATCCCGCGCTCAGAACATAGATAGCGCATATTGCCGTAAAAACCACCAGACCTATCCAGTGTGGCCACCCGAACAAATATGTTCCCACCTTCCCCATTGCTGCGCTCACCCACGCCAACACAAACATATTCATAAAAGTCTGCCACCCGGCCAGCCAGCCGCGCAATAATTCCGCCCCTAAACCGCTGTACCGAAGATTCTGCCATTCCGCCTGGCTCATTGCAAGAGAACGCCGGAAAATCCGCGTCGAAACAAATGCGCTTATCGCACACCACGCCGAAAAGAACGGAAACCAGATACCTCGCATTCCGAATTTGTATATCATCCCGCCAATCCACATCGGACTGTCCGTAGCTGTATGTGTCGCATAAACCGAGGTTGCTGGAAGCCACCATGGCAGACCGCGTCCGGCAAGAAAAAACTCCGCCTCAGAACGTTTCCCAAGCCGATAAAACAGCACTCCGCATGAAATCATTACCAACACAAATGCAACCACCCAGAACCAGTCCAGAGCTGCGAACTCTATCAGTGAAAGAATCAACCCTGACATAGAAAACTCTCCTTATATTCTTTAATAAGTTCTCGTTTTATTGCTTCTCTGCGTACCGGCCCCCAGAATCCACAGGGCCTTGCCGCTACATAGTAACGCACTAAATGGTTCATATCATCGGCCTTGGTCATAAACATTATCGGCACGTACACCACCGCAACCAGTATCGCCAGCATCCAGAACTGCTGATAGTCCGGCAGTTTCGGTATCACACCGAGTGCCGGCAGCACCCACACCACCAGCCAACTCATAATTAAGTTCGCAATCCACGCACTAAGATATGCCCATGAATTAAACCGCCACCAGATTACCTGCAGTATCGACGGTATCCAGATGCCAGCCGCCTGCAACCATAGCGCGAATATCAGCCACTCCGTAATTTTTTTCATTGTCAGCCCTAAAACAAAGCACCCGACAAGCATCAGAAGCGTATTTATTCGTCCCATTCGAACCAGTTGTTTTTCCGAGGCCTGTGGGTTGATATAGTGGTGATAAAGGTCGCGCGTCGCATATAGGGCTCCTAAATTCAGAGATGTTGATATAGTGCTCAGATGGATGGCCAGAACCGCCGCAAAGAACACCCCAATCATCCCCACAGGAAGATATTCAAACGCTATTCTGTACCACGCCATCTCGTATTCCTTCGATTCGGCGATATTCGGATACACCACGAAGAAGGCCATAACCGCCACAGCCCAGAAACCGTTTCTGAAAATCGCCGCAAGGCCGCCCGCCCATATACTGTAACTTGCATCACGCACCGACCTCGTCGACTGAATCCGCTGCGCCTCAGGGTACCAGTCGATGAAATTTCCCATTCCGATTCCCCCGACAGTAGCCATTATCAAAAGCGTTATAAACCAGGCGAATGGAAATTCTTCGTCAAAGTGAAAGGGATTTAACCGCCAGCTTTGACCTAATGCTTCGAGTTTATTGACTATCGTTAACGGCCCTCCAACCTCTTTAATCGCCCAGAAGGTGACGAAAGTGATTATCAAAAAAGCTATAACTCCCTGCTGGAAGTCCGCCATAATAACCCCCCAATATCCCGCGCTCAGAACATAGATAGCACATATTGCCGTAAACACCACCAACCCTATCCAGTGTGGCCATCCGAATAGATATGTCCCCACCTTCCCCATTGCTGCGCTCACCCACGCCAGCGTAAACATATTCATAAAAGTCTGCCATCCAGCCAGCCAGCCGCGCAATAATTCCGCCCCTAAACCGCTGTACCTAAGGTTTTGCCATTCCGCCTGGCTCATTGCCAGCGAACGCCGGAAAATCCGCGTCGAAACAAATGCGCTTATCGCGCACCACGCCGAAAAGAACGGAAACCAGATACCGCGCATTCCGAATTTGTATATCATCCCGCCAATCCACATTGGACTGTCGGTGGCGGTATGTGTCGCATAAACCGAGGTTGCCGGAAGCCACCACGGCAGGTTGCGCCCGGCAAGAAAAAACTCCGACTCTGAACGTTTCCCAAGCCGATAAAACAGCACTCCGCAAGAAATCATTACCAGCACAAATGCAACTACCCAGAACCAGTCCAGTGATGTGAACTCTATCAGCGAAAGGATCTTCCCTGACATAGAAAACTATCCTTATACTTATGTAATAAGAATTTTGCGCAAAACGTAATTGAAAGAATATGTCCTCTTACCGCCCAAGTCAACGACAAAATTCGGGTTTTTTAGTTGCTGCAGCTTTCCTGTTTTTTCAGATATTGTTTTTAATCTTTCATACAAATAAACTATAATCGCGTACCGAAGTTGGTTCTTTTGTGTCTTTATGACGAATGTGGAGTTCAAAAATGCGTTCTATAAATGTAAATGAAATAAAAAGCATAATAAAAACTCTTTGCCTCGACGCCTGTACGAAATTAAATGATGACGTGAAAGAGGCTCTTAAAAAAGCTGTCGGCACGGAAGAATCTCCCGCCGGCAGGGCGGTACTGGAACAGCTTTTGGAAAATGCCCGAATCGCACAAACCGAATCCGTCCCCTTGTGCCAGGACACCGGATTTACCGTTCTATATATCGAGATAGGCCAGGACGTGTCCTTTACCGGCGGCTGTCTTAACGATGCAATAACCCGGGCCGTCGCCGAAGCATACACCGATGGATATCTGAGAAAATCAATCGTAAAAAATCCTCTCACTGACCCTGCCAATACCGGCGACAACACCCCGCCCATCATCCATACTGATATTGTCCCCGGCGACAGGGTAAAAATAACCGTCCTCCCCAAGGGTGGCGGCTCCGAAAACGTCAGCAGAATAAAAATGCTAAAACCCGCCGACGGCATAGATGGCGTAAGAAACTTTGTCATTGAGACCGTCAGGCTCGCCGGAGCAAATCCCTGTCCCCCGATTATAATCGGCGTTGGAATCGGAGGGACGTTTGATTATGTGGCATACCTTGCCAAAAAAGCTCTCTTAAGAAAGATTGGACAACGCAGCACTGACAAAAAGATAGCAGAGTATGAAGTCCAGTGGCTTGAGGAGATAAATAAGCTCGGTATTGGACCGGCCGGTCTCGGCGGAAAGGTTACTGCACTCGATTTGTTTATTGAAGTTTTCCCGCGGCACATAGCATCCTTTCCTGTCGCCGTAAATATCCAGTGCAATGCCGCACGCTCCCAATCGTACGTCTTGTAACAGGAAAAATAAAGGTTCTAAGCCCTGATACTAAAACTTATAGAGGAATATAAATGAGTGTATTAAATATCCGGACACCATTAACCGACGAGATTATAAAGAAAATGAAAATCGGCGACCAGGTCCTCCTATCCGGGAAAATTTTTACCGCCAGGGACACAGCTCACCAAAAGCTCTCCGACCTGATTTCAGAAAATAAGCCGCTTCCGTTTGACCTTCAAGGTTCTGTAATATATTATGTCGGTCCTTCACCCGCTAAGCCCGGCGCCGTCATTGGCTCTGCCGGCCCGACCACAAGTTACAGGATGGACCCTTACGCCCCTCTTTTGCTCGCCAAAGGCCTCAAGGCCATAGCCTGCGCGGG
>CAZIKS010000168.1:0-8308 GCA_964539795.1 uncultured Pirellulales bacterium | reverse complement strand
GACCTTAGCTGGTCGGCTGGTTCCGGTGCCACAAGTCACGATGTGTACTTCGGCACTTCCAGCCCCGGCACTTTCCAGGGTAACCAGACGGCCACGACTTTCGACACCGGCACAATGGCAAATGACACCACCTACTACTGGCGTATCGACGAAATAAATGCCGCCGGTACAACAACAGGTTCGGTCTGGAGCTTTACGACTATCGTCACAGCACCGGCTCAGGCAAGTAGCCCAAGCCCCGCAAACAGCGCTACAGATGTTAGTGTCAGTGCCGACCTCAGTTGGACAGCCGGCTCCGGTGCGACCAGCCACGATGTGTACTTCGGTACCACCAGCCCCGGCACTTTCCAGGGCAACCAGACCGCTACCACATTCGACACCGGCACGATGGCAAACGATACCACCTACTACTGGCGTATCGATGAGCTTAACGCCGCCGGCACAACAACAGGTTCTGTTTGGAACTTCACCACAATAGTCAGCACAGGTGATGAGATTATTGGCTGGTGGGAACTTAACGATGCCTCCGGCAGTACCGCTGCCGATTCAAGTGCTTACACAAATGACGGTACGCTTGTTGGCCCTCCGGTCTGGACTAACGATGCCGAACAAGGCTGGTGCCTTGACTTCACCGGAGCAGGAAACTATGTGACTATTCCGAATGAATCCTTCTTCGACCTCACCGACAGTATTACCGTAACCGCCTGGATGAAGGCAAGCTATGTCGACTGGAGAAACTTCTCCACCATCATCGCAAAAGGCAGAGACGGAAGCGGCGGCTGGGCGCTGCAAAAAGCCAGCAGAGCCAACGCAATGAGCTTCTTTGTTGAGGTTACCGGTGCTCCCTGGGACGGAATCAAAGCAGGTGTTGGCACCTTCGACGGCCAGTGGCACCATGTTGCCGGAGTGTACGACGGGTCCGCCTCATACATCTATATAGATGGCGGCCTGGATTCAAACTCCGTTAGCTGTTCGGGCAGCATACCTACAAATGACTGGCCCGTCTATATTGGAGAAAACTCGAAGGTACTTCTGGATGAGGCCTCAAGCGCAAGAGAATGGGAAGGTCACATTGATGACGTCCGTGTTTACAACTATGCCCTTAGTCAGAGTCAAATTAACGACATTTACACAGGCGGCGCTCCGACCCTTCCCGGCCAGGCGAGTAGTCCCAGCCCAGCCGACAGCGCTACCGATGTCAGCATTGATGCTGATTTAAGCTGGACAGCCGGTTCCGATACCACGTCTCACGATGTCTACTTCGGCACCGATTCAACACCGGATTCAGGTGAGTTTAAGGGTAACCAGACCGCAACGACTTACAATCCCGGCACAATGGCAAACGATACGACCTACTACTGGCGTATCGACGAAGTCAATGCTGAAGGTTCGACAACCGGCATTGTCTGGAGCTTTACAACAGTGGCGGCGCCAGCGGGCGATGTGGAAATTATCGGCTCGTGGCTTTCCGGTACGAGTCATACTGAAGAATCCGGCGCCAACCGACTTCTGGTCTTCACCGCCCACGTTGAGGACAACGACACCGATATGAATCTGACATCCGTAACTTATGGCGGCCAGTCTATGACAAAGGTCGTCGAGCAGAATGTCGCCTCAGGCTACCGTGCTTATGTTGTGGCCTATGTTCTCGATGAGGCCGGTATTAACGCCGCAAGCGGAAGTAGTTTTGTTGTAACATGGGCACAGACGCCTTCCAGAGCACCTGGTTTTTCCAGTGTCTTCCTGCAGAATGTCAACCAGACTGCTCCAACCGCAGCTACTGACGGCAACGGCACCACCTCCAGTTCCACGGTGGCTACCAGCGCCCTTTCCACCAATGATGGTGATATGGTCTTCGTGGCCGGCGCCTGTGGTAATTCCGGTACATACACGGTCAACAACGGCTTTACTAAGGGTATCGAACTGAGTATTTCATCTGCTGATGGTGTAGCCGGCTATAAGGCCGCTACAGGCGCCGCTGAGACTCCGAGCATCACGCATTCCAATGTCAACCGTCAGGTGGTTATTGGATTCGTAGTGCAGGCCCAATAAAAGTATTTTGAAAATCAGGGATGGTTTTAAGCGTGGCAGCTTTCAAAGTTGCCACGCTTTTTTGTGATGGCAAGGATACCTGGCCACTTGGAACCAAAAGCCTTATCAGTTTAAGACCAATGTATAGCCGGATTGTATCATCTTACTCTTCAGGACTAATAGGCCTATTGCCAGTTGCGGGTCGGCATCTATCCTATGTCGGCTTAAATAATCCGCTGTAGACAACTGATTTGCTCTTTGCACCTCGACCAACTTTCGTAACTCGTCACTTCGCAGCTTCACAGTAACATTCGGTGAGACACCCCAGTTTTCTTCGTTGCGACTTTGCATCTTACTTTTACTTTCGACCCTTTGTCCGGATGGCAAATGATAATATGCCATAGTATATTTTAGTTGCGCTTCCGTACCGGACTGACTTGCTATTGTTTGAACGCTGCCCTTGCCATAGGTTCTTTCGCCGACGAGAACCGCCCTGTTATATTTTGGGTCCTGCAAGGCACCGGCCACAATTTCCGAAGCGCTGGCGGTAAGATGGTTTACAAGTATAACAAGCGGCCGGTAAGGATGAGTCCCTTCCTCCCGGGCCGACGCATAACGGGCCATTCCAAATCGCGGCTGCGATCTGACTATCAATCCCCGACTGATGAACCTGTCAGCTATCTCAACGGCACTATCTAAAAGACCACCGGGATTGGAGCGCAAATCTAAAATCAATCCTTTTAATCCCTCTGCTTCAAGCTGACAAAGCGCATCTTCGAAACTTTCAGCTGTCCTCGAATCGAAACTGGTGATTTGAACATAACCGATACCGTTACGCTCGTCAATCATATATCGCCATTTATCTGTTTCAGTCTTTTCCAAACCCTGAACTGAAGGAACGTTTATCCTGGCTCTGTTCAGGGTGATATCATTGGCTTCATTATCAGCGGCCCGTACTATTGTTAAAGTTACTTCTGTCCCTTCCGGGCCTGTAATGCTCTTGACTGCACAATCTGTTGACATATTCAATGTTAAAATACCATCCACCGCTTTTATAATATCGCCGGCCTTAAGACCGCACTTGTAGGCCGGCGTATTAGGCAGTACGCTTACTACTTTTATCAAGCCCTGTTCTTTCGTAAACCTTATGCCGATACCCGGGAACTGATTGTTTACCGCTTTTTTAAAATCCTGCACCTGACTGGGCCAGTAAACTACCGTGTAAGGGTCCAGTGCCGATAACGCCCCCTCGGCAAACTGCGCAATCAGTAAATTATCAGGAATTTCTATTCCGCCATAGCGGGATTGGTTCAGTACCAGAACCTTTTCAAAAATATCTACAAACTTATCCTTGTTTATATTTGCTGATGGTTGGTTTACATCCCTCAATATCACCTCTATGGATTCTCCCCAATTATTGAAGTATGTACTCTGAAAATTATAAAAAGTATCAAGATACGGATTACTCATCACTTCTGATAATAATTTACAGCGACCAAGAGCCTTAACCGCCATTTGGTGATAATCAATAATATTGACATAGCTCGAATCCAGAATATCAACCAGATTGATGAACGTCTGTTTTTTTACACCTGCGTAACGTTCTTCGCAGCTTTGGCAGGAACTGTCCTGAAAAGATAACAAAATATCAGCTTTATCCAGAAGCTGTTGTGCGTAGTCGCAATATCTCCGGTCGTCTTTGTAAATTTGCTCTATCTTGCTGTAGCAGATTTTATAAGCATCAAGCCACATGCCTTTCGTCTCGAATTCAGCGGCTTTGGTTTTGGCTTTATCTATGGTTTGTTTTATGAATGAATCTTCAATTAAGGCCTTTTTCTGTTCATTGCCGGCATATTCAAAACTGTTAACTACTACTGAAAGGACTCTGTTGAGGTCGTTTACATCCTCCGGTACCCCTTCGCAGCGAAGCCTTTCAAGTTCTTCTATCTGCTTTTCATAAGCTTCGTTTTTAGATACCTCCCGCCGGGTTTTTATCGCCATATATTCGTCGATAACAGCCGCAAGCTGCTCAAGTGCCTCGCTGTCGGGTATAGCCGATTTGCGAACAATCTGCCGGGCGCCTTCGAAATTCCCTTTTGAGATTTGCTCACACACCCTGTCGACTGTGGTTTGACTCTCAGGCTTCTCACAGAGCAACTCTGCTTTATACCTTTGACATACCTTGTCTTTGGAAAATGCATCTGCTCCCTTACAGCAGAAGCTCAAAAAAAATATCGCAATTGCCGTAACAACCGATAATCTGCGATGCATATGCTTGCAAAATCGCCACATAATAACCTCACATCAAAACTTCAAAAACAACGGCTTAAAAGGCCTATCGGCATTTATCACCCGTTAAAACAGCGGTTTTTAACCTGAATTTCAACAGCCATTTTCGATATTGAAAATTGCAGAAATGAAATGGGTGCTGATTTTTTTTAAACAAAACCGGCTCAACATACGTCCGAAAATATTCAAACGTAAAGCAACTGTTCACCCCCAGCCTAAAATGCATCTTTATAAAGATACCTGTGTCATTTGTCATTATTAATATTGTTTCCTATATTTTAAATAATCAGGAAAATATGGTTTTTTTTACATATTCGAGAAAAGCATAAGAAAGAAATGGGGGCGCGATAAATGGCTCGGAAAGAAAAAACAAATCACAAATCACGTAAAAACAGAACCCTGCTTTTTCTCCTTGTTTGCAGTTTATTACTCCTAAGCGCTGGTAAAGCTGATGGAAAAAAGTTGCTGGTAAAAAGGACACCCTCACCCAAAACCCTAAGAGCGATGGCCAGAGTATATATGGCTTACGGGGAATATGCAAAGGCCCAGCCGCTTGCCGAACAGGCTCTGATGTCAGCAAAAAACAAAAATGATTCTGATGCCGAGTTATGTTCCTGTCTGATTGACCTGGCATACCTGTACAACGAACTGGGTAGATTGGAAGATGCCGAAAAGATGTGCATCCTGGGTCTCAGACTCCAGGAAAAAGTCTATTATGAAAAGCATCCGTACATAGCACATACCTTGACAAACCTTAGCTCAATTTATCAGGCCCAGGGTAGATATCAAAAGGCTAAAGCTGCTCTGAATAGAGCCGTGACTATTATGCTTGATTGTCACACCGACAATGACAAGGCAATGATTCCGTTTAAGGTGGCTTTTGCGCAATTGTTGACAGCAGAGGGAGATTTTGAAAAGGCCGACGCTTATTATCAGAGTGCTATGGCCCTTATAAACAAAAGTTACGGCCCGGACCACCTTTACACCGCAACTGTGCTTGCTGATATAGCAAAACTATATACTCTGCAGCAAAGATACAATGAGGCGGAAAACCTGATTAACCGCTCGGTGGCAACGCAGGAAAAATATTACGGGCCGAAACACCATCTTATAGCTTCGAGCTGGCTGACAAAAGCCGAAGTGTGCCGCGTAAAGAAAAACTACGCCGAATCAAATAGACTCATCGAAAAAGCCCTCTCGGCGGTAAAAAAGAGAGGCAACGCGGTAATATTTGCCAAAATGAAACAACGTGCGGATAAAATCCGTTCGTTTGAGCCGGTTGCTTACGGACCGGTTGCAAAAGCCGATAAATAAGAAAATCGCCGATGCTTAAAAATACTGCTAAAAAATAAGCCTGCCCCCTTTTCAGGAACAGGCTTATTTTTTTGTTTATTTCTTGGTTGTCTGTTTGGTTTTGCTTTCGTTATCCACCGAAAGTCTCTGTGTTTTCCAAACATATTATAAGAAATGCAGCAATATTACTGTTATCATTCTCTAATATATTGCTGCCATACTTTTCCATTACGAAACCCCTTGAGTCGCCCATCGGCGAACCCATTTCATCATCCAGAATCCTGATATATTCAACGAAAGCATCAAGATATTCTGCCGCCGCAGCGTAATGAGTGCCGTCATTTACATGCTCTGCCAGTTTTGTAACAATCTCGGCCGCCATTACCGGCGTAAACGGTGCATCCGCCGGCGCAAGCTCGTCGAATAACTCCTTAATTGCAGCCATTCTAATACCGCCTTCGTCCCTTAAAATTGCTGCTGCATTTACACATTTCGCTAAAGATTCACAGGGCTGTATGTTAACGGATGTAGCAAAAGCCGCTCCTATAGAAACCTGGATGGTCTCTTTTGTAACTCCAAGTTCCGAACTTACAGTTTCCAACAAAGCCGGACACCCTTCTATCGATGGAACAATCTGCTTATCAAGTGGCGCCGCCTCTGTGCTCTCTGTGTTGTCCTCTGGCTCCTCAGAATCAGGTGGATCCGGAGGTACTGGCGGCTCTGGTTCAGGGGGTTTGTAACCGCCGGCCATACCGCCACCTTTGCCGTTACCCTGGTTACCTACCCAGATATTTCCTACGCCGTTGCCTTTGTTGCCTTCGCCCCAGTGACCTTTACCATTACCACCACCGGGATTAAAATCAACACCGCCGGCAGGATTTTCTCCGCCAACCCAGTTGCCTTTACCCTGACCGAAATTGCCGATAACCTGTGAAAAGGCGTCACCGGCAGCAAGAATTAATCCTTGGCCTGTGGTATGGGCTTTATTTTTAACCTTACCGAATGCTGGTTTATTCATCATCATTGGAGGAACTTGTACAATAACATTACCCAGCCCGTTGTTCTTTACTGAAGGGCCTTTTAAAACACGTCCGCTCGGATTTGTTACAATAATTCCACCTTTGACTTTTTGACCGCCAACGCCGATGCCCTTTTGAGAAACTGTTGCCTTAACGCCGCCGGCGCCGGCCCCCGTAATGATATTAACCGGATTAACTCCGGCGTTTGGGTTATTATGCCCGCGGGCTTTGCCTTTTGGCCCGGCCAAAGAAGATGAAAATGGCAGACTAAAAAATATACAACAAGTTAAGATATATATTGTTAGCCCTCTAAACTTTTTCGTGGTTCTTTTCAACAAATTCATTATCCTTACCCCCATTATCTGCAACTATAATAAATAAAAGCGTCTAATTGATTCCGCCCTGAATCTTACGCCCATATCCGGTGTTCCCCCGGAGTCGATGGTATTATTTTACCTGTTTTGAATTCGAAAGTCAACCCTCTAAAAAACTTAAAACGCTAAATGTGGTATTCCTTCATATATGTTGAGTTATTATCGGCACCGGTGAAATAGTTTTTTAGGGTTGCTTGTGCTTAAGATTCTGCTGTTAAGCGAAATTGCAAGCAGCAATTGCTTTTAATAATACATGCCGGACGCGCACTTTTACACGCGCCCGGCTTGATTCTCGTAAGTTAAAAACTTGCTTTACCCTCGGCCTTTAATCAAATTCTCAACTACCGTCGGGTCTGCAAGCGTTGTTATGTCACCAAGATTATCTGTATTTTTCTCTGCTATCTTGCGAAGAATGCGCCTCATTATCTTGCCCGAACGGGTCTTTGGAAGCGCCGGCGCAAATTGAATCGCTTCAGGTGTTGCAATTGGCCCGATTTCCTTTCGAACATGCGCAACAAGCTCCTTCTTCAACTCCTCGCTCTCTTCAACACCACCGACAAGTGTAACAAAAGCATACAATCCCTGGCCCTTAATCTCGTGTGGTACCGGTGTTACGGCCGCTTCGGCCACCTTGTCATGACTGACCAGTGCGCTTTCAACTTCCGCCGTTCCTATACGATGCCCGGAAACATTTACAACGTCGTCGATTCGCCCCATCAGCCAATAGTCTCCGTCCTCATCGATACGGCAGCCGTCACCCGCAAAGTAAATATTGTCATACAGCGTAAAATAAGTATCAACGAACCGCCCGTGGTCGCCCCACATTGTCCGCATCATTCCGGGCCACGGCTTGCGAATACAAAGTTTGCCACCTTCATTTACATCGCATTTCGTCCCGTCGTCACGCAGAACAATTGGGTCAACCCCAAAGAAAGGTTTATTGGCGCTGCCGGGTTTTAGTGTATGGGCTCCGGGTGAAGGCGTAATCATAAAACCACCTGTCTCCGTCTGCCACCACGTATCAACAATCGGACAGTTATTACGCCCGATTTTCTCGTAATACCACATCCAGGCCTCGGGATTTATCGGCTCACCAACTGTCCCGAGGATTCTCATCGTGTTTAATTTATACTTTGCCGGCCACTCATCCCCAAGACGCATCAATGCACGAATTGCCGTCGGAGCCGTATAGAAAACAGTAACACCAAATTTATCGCAAATATGCCAGAAACGACCCGCATCAGGATATGTGGGCACGCCTTCAAACATAAGAGATGTTGCGCCGTTTGCAAGCGGACCATA
>CAZIKS010000167.1:0-8344 GCA_964539795.1 uncultured Pirellulales bacterium | reverse complement strand
ACTATTTATTAAGTTAGCGCAATAGTGTACCACGCTAGCGCTATTTCCTGCTTAGCGACTCCTCAACCTTCTTGCGCTCGCTGATGTCCTGCAAAATGCCAAGGGCTCCGACCACTTTGCCGGTTTTCTCCTTTCGGATAGGCACCGAACAGTCGCTAAACCACTTCATTTGCCCGTTTGGCGTGCGGAAGTGAAGGTCGGCCTGGTAACGTTCTATCTCGCCCCCTTCGAATGCCCTCTTGTAAGCCTCTAAGCCTTCCGGACCACTCAAATCTGTAACAGTTGCTTCCTCAACCATTTCGCAGAACTTCTCGCGGGTCAGTTTATCCGGCGATATACCGAGCATATCTTCGGCGCCTGACCCCATAAAAAGATATTTACCATCACAGAAACGAACTTGATAAGGAACGCCCTGGGTGTTTTCAATCGCCCCTCGATAGATGCTTTCCGAATGCGCCAGCGCCTCCTCGGCGAACTTTTGCTCGGTAATGTCTCTGCCTGTTGCCTGAAAGCCTGCAAAATTCCCTGCCTCGTCAAAAATCCCTGTCGCATTCCATTCAATCGTTCTCCACCCGTCTGGTGTCTTCTGCCGGTTTATTATCGTCTTCGCTGTCTGTTTGTTTTTAAGGATTTCATTATGAGCGTTTGTTTTTTCGACATCGTCGGGATGAAGGTAATCACAAAAGTTCAGCCCCAGAAGTTGCTCTCTTGGTTTGCCCCAGAACCTGCACGCTTCATCATTCAAAAATGTCCATCGGCCTTCTTTATCGATTTTTGCTATGATGTCCCCGGTAAGGTTGCTTATCGTCAGATAATCATCTCTCACTTTCTTGAGCTTTTCCTCTGTCCCCTTGCGCTCGGTGATGTCCTGTATGATACCGATGGAACCGCTTACCTCGCCGGTATCACTGTCCTTGACCGGCAGGTTGGAAATACTAATCCATTTCGTTTGCCCGTTCGTGGTTATGCGGGCGTCTAATTGTATATGGCCTGTTTTGCTCTCTCTAAATAAACGGTATACCTCTTCGAAGTCTTTGTAACCAGCCGGAGAGATAACTGTGATGTCCTTTAGAATCTCAAGTGTGTTTTCAAGATTCATTTCTTCTGCCGGTATACCGAACAGTTCCTCTATACCTGAGCCCATAAAAAGATATTTACCATCACTATATCGAAGCTCGTATGGCACACCGTGTGCATTTTCAATTGCTTTTCGGTAGATACTCTCCGAATATGCCAGAGTTTCTTCAGCTTGTTTGCGGTCGGTTACATTCTGGCTGATGCCTACCAGCCGGATTGGTTTGCCGTTCTCATCACGGATGACATCGGCCGTTGTCATAACCCATCGAATACTTCCATCCGCATGAATAATACGATGTTCGATATTATATTCTTTCCCCTTCTCGATACAGGCCTTTACAGAATCTAAAACGTATTGCCGGTCATCAGGGTGGACACATTCCTCATAAAACGCCTCCCGGGTTCCTTTGAATTGCCCCGGGGCAAAACCATACTGAGCATCACACTCTTTGCTCCAGTAAAGTTCACCGGTTTGAAGGTCTGATTCCCAGGCGGCCATTTTGCCTATACGATGGGCTAATGTATACCGTTGTTCACTGGCTCTTAACGCTTTCTCAACTCTCCTGCGGCGAAAAATACTGGCATACAGAATTATCACCATTCCTGACAGCACTACGATAGCTCCGACCGCTGTCCAGACCGCTGTTTTATGTTGGTAATAAAGCGATTCCGGCTCATTTATGATAAAGCTGCCTTCCGGCAAATCGCCCACCTTGATTCCCCGGCGTTTAAGTTCTCTGTAATTGAACATATAGGGATTATTACTCACCGTGCCAATGGCAATATCTGCCGGCTTTTCTCCGTCGAGTATTCGCAGCACTAATTCCGCCGCTTTTTGTCCGTGAATTCTTCCGTTGAGTAATTTCCCTCCGACAATCCCACGGTAAAGCCACATATCGGTAAATCCATAAACTGGCGCAGATGAGTTGACAAATGTCTTTGATATGGAAAAATCGCTGGACGGTACGTATATACCTGTCTTGTCCCAAATCCACACAGTCAAAAATGCGATACTGTCTCCCCCAAGGCCGGAGATTTTTTTTACCAACTCTTCTGTTGAAAGGTCTTCACCGTTTAGATATTCGAACGTCATCTCCTCATATTCCCCCTCCAGCGCCATTATGTCCTTTCTCTGTCCTATGCCGGTTGCGGTATGGTCGCTTATAATCACAATCCTTTTGGCCCCGGGATGCAGCTTAAGGGCCAGATCAATGGTGGACTTAAATTCCAGGCCCTCCGTCAGACCCGTAAAGTTACCTCTGCCCTCCAGCATCGATTCCTCGAAATCATTGATCCCGCAGAATACCACAGGCACCCGGTCAAACAGCTCTTCCCCATATCTGAGAAGAAAGCGCAGCGCATTGTCATCGGTGGCGATAATAGCATCCAGTGCCACTTTATCATACTTCAGTTGCAGCATCTTGCGAAAAAGCTCAAAGTAATCTTCAAGGCGTATCCTCTTTGTGTCCATATACTCGATATGGATTTCAACATTTTTTATCTCTCTGAGCAAAACTGCTTTGGCACCGCGTACTTCATTATCTGTCCATTTGAGCCCTCTATGGTAGGAGTTGAGGATAAGAATGTTTCGTGTTTGTCCTGCCTCATGCTGGCCCAAACTGATACTCATCAGCAAAATGGTCAAAAAAATCCCGGCAAAAAGATGTGATAAACCGCCTCTTTGGTAAAAACTAACCGTTGTCCCTTTATGTTCGGCCCCTTTATGCTCGAATTCTACTCGCTCGAAGCGCATCAATTGATATTCCTCGATGAAATTCTCTCCACTTGTGCCCAAATCATGCAATACCCTGCTTTCTACGGGGCCTACCGCACTTCTTCGGCCTCAATGCCCTTTTCCCTGTTAAGGATGCCATAGGCGTATAAACACTATCCATTTTAAGGATTTTGAGGAAAAAGTCAACTTAATTTCCGCGCAAGAATTTGGGATATGACTTTTGGATTTGCCCGCCCTTTGGTTTGCTGCATAACCTACCCTAACAGAAAAACCTCTGCTTTTTTGCTTTTCTTATCGCCTTTTTTTACAGCTTCAACTGCCTTGGGATTTTCTGCTTGCCGACCTGCGGCGATTTTCGCATCTATCTCATCCGCACGGGCCAGGGCATCTTCTTTGAATGTGCTTATATAAGCCCCGATGACAGGCTCGTAAGCCTCTATTCGCTCAAATAAAGCCTCCGTCGCAGCGACACTTTTAATCCCCCGTGCTGCGATGTGCTCTCGCAGTTCTTTGGCGCTGTTCACTTCCATCCGGTTTTGTAGCTGCTATTTTTCTTTATTGGCTCTGCGGTGGCTTAAGAACCACTTGTAAAGCTCTTCGTTATTATAAGTTTCCGTCCACGAATCGTGTTCAGCTTCCGGATAAACCGTCAACTTGGCTTGTCCTCCGCAGGCTTTTAATGCATTGACCATATCCTCGGATTCTTTCAGGGGTACTACATCGTCTTTTGCCCCGTGAAAAGCCCACACCGGAACATCTTTGAGTTTGTCAGCCAAAGCCGGTATCCCTCCCCCGCAAATCGGCGCAACTGCCGCAAAACGTTCCGGCTCCTCCGTAGCCAAACGCCACGCTCCGTACCCGCCCATACTCAAACCCGTCAGGCAAATCCGTTCCTCATCGACCTCATACCTCTCCACAATATCATCCAGTAGGTTTGTCAGCATATCAATTTCGTTGGGCCACCACTTCTCTTCAGGACATTGAGGCGATACCAGTATAAACGGAAAATCCTTCTTCTTTTCTACGATTTTCGGCGGACCATGCAATTTTACTTTTTCCAAATCGTCTCCGCGCTCCCCGGCACCGTGCAAAAACAATATCAACGGCCATTCTTGTTCTTTTTCGCCATACCCAGCCGGCAAAAACAGAAGGTACTGACAGCTTGTAGTCTTGGTTATGGTTTTTTCAAATACCTCCGAACGTTGACCGCCCCGTGTAACGAACCGCTTTTTCATAATCTTCCCCTCCGGCCTTGAACAGCCGAACAAAAACATTAAAATAAAAACCAGACACGTTAAATTAATTTTTCTCTGTAGTTTCCTCATATACTGTTCCACTTTATTGCCCTCCAAAACTGTCGTCGAGTATTTTCGGCACCTTGAAAAAATCCCCGTCCCTTTGAGGCGCATTGCCTAATGTCTTTTCGGCTCCCAGCGATTCTTTAACGCGGTCCTCACGAAAACAGTTGCTGATTGGCAGACAATGTGCTAACGGCCGGACATTTGTCGTATCCAGCTCGTTCATTTTTGCCATATAGTCCAGTATTGTCCCCAACTGGCCCGTAAATTCAGCCGCTTCCTCTTCACTCAGCTCAAGACGCGATAACCTCCCTACTTTTCTGACCTGTGCGATATTGATTTTCTCTGCCATTTTTTACCAAACAAAAAGCGAGGCTTAAGCCCGCCTCGCCGTTAATACAACTCCGCTGATATCGCTTATCACACAGCCGCCTCCTCAGCGGCTTTATAATTTCTTTTGGCAGGCTTCTCAATTAGTCCTATGCGTATAGCCTTCGCCGAAACCTTGACCCTGCACACCCTGCCGTCAACAACTGCACGAACCTTCTGAATATTAGGTTTGAATTTCCTTTTGGTAACGCCCGTAATTCTTCTGCCGACACCGCCGAGATATTTTGCCTTGCCGCGACGGGTGATGCTCTTGCCCGCCGTAGTTCGTTTACCCGTAAAATGACACACTCTGGACATCTGACTTACTCCTGTTATATCAACTCAAACTTCTACTCAAACTTATGTAAAAGCCTCAAACTATATGAATTTATATCAAATTTGCAAGAACAAACACAATTTTAATGCGAAAAAACCTTTTTTTCTCCTTCAAACCGCCTATTACGCCCTCCAGGGCCGCTTTCGCTCTATTTTCTTCGACAGGATATTCTTCGCAATACCCGCATCTTCTTCTATCTGAAAATCGAACATTCCCGCCACCACAAAATCCGCTCCGTTCTCATAGGAATACTTAAAAGCCTCCCTCGGATGTATTGCCCCGGCAGCCATCACCTTATAAGCTATCCACGGCTTTTCAACTTCCTTCATAAATTCAATCGTTTCTTCCGGCGTTGCTGACCAGTAATTATCCGCTCGGTTGCCCATTACGTCCTGATGCTGGTCAGACCGCTTCGCCGACCAGTAATTCCCGCTGTGCAGTGTTTTCATATAAAAATCTACTTCTATCCCCGCCGTCTCAACTAAAATCGGCACGTTTAAAGAATGCCCTCCTATCCCTGCGATTACGCCGTTGCTTTTAATAAACGAGATGGCTTTTTCAATCAAATCGCCACGGTCGCTTTTCACATAGTTATCTCCGCAACCGCCCTGGATAAAAACGCCCACAGCACCGTTATCAATCGCTTTTTTCAGATTACCCGTCAGGTCGTTTTCCGTCGAGTCCGCCTGTGCAAGCCATTGAATCTTGCCCCCTCTTTCCTTCCAGTATCTTTTCAGTGTCCTGATAGTATTTTCATCCCCGTTACTCGTTGCCACGTTTGCAATAACCGTATTTATCCCGTTCTTCTCCGCCGCCTCCAACGTATCCATCACTTTTTCATCTGTAAAATAATGCTTCAGTAATGTCGATACATACATCAGGTCCCTGCTGTGCGCATAACCGTTAATCAAATTGCCACCGCATATTAAACGGCTGATTTCAACATTCCCGATTTTACCCCTCGGCATCCCTTTACCCCCGCCTTTTGTTACCGGCTTCTTTGACTTGTTGCTCTCTTGTGCGAGTAGTGCCTTTTCTTCAAGACTAAGACCAATCGCCGCACCAGCCGAAGCGGCGGCAATAGACTTCTTCAAAAAATCGCGCCTGTCCAATCGTTCTGACATAACTGGTATCTCCTTAATCTTAGAGATTATTTTTCTTACATTCACTGCGGTATTATATCACTGACCGCTCGTTCTTAAAAATACAAACCGTATTTTCCTCTTCGGGTCAACTCCTCCACGGCCGCTCTCTCTTAACCTTGCCTAATATCTCTTTAGCAATAGTTACGTCCTCTTGAACCTGAAAGTCGAACATCCCCGCAACTATGAAGTCGGCCCCGTTATTGAATGCGTAAGAAAAACCTTCTCGAGGCCCTATCCCCCCAGCCGCCATCACCTTAAATGCCAGCCAAGGCTTATCGACCTCCTTCATAAATTTTATCGTTTCCTCCGGCGTCATCGACCAGTAATTATCATCAGGATTGTCCGTCACGTCCCTATCCTGCCCCGCCCGTCTCGCTGACCAGTAATTCCCGCTGTGTAGCGTCTTCATATAAAAATCCGGCTCAAGTCCCACACTTTCGCAGTCAATTAGCACATTCAGTGAATGGGCTCCGATTCCCGCGATGACTTTGTTACCCTTCATAAAATCCAGCGTCTCCCCGAGAATATCCACCCGCCCCTTTTGAATATGCCTGTCCGCAATGTCCCCCTGTATATAAACCCCCGCGGCCCCGCTGTCGACCGCTACTTTCGTATCGTCCGTCAAATGCCGTTTTATCTGTGCAATCCATTGCATCTTCCCCCCGCCTTTCCAGTGCTTCTTCAATACCCTGAGCGTCTTCTCGTCGAACCTCAGTACGGCCGTATTTATCCCGTTCTCCTCGCACAATTCTAACGTCTCGATAATCTTTTCATCTGTAAAATACTGCTTTAATAAGTCCGACACGTAAGTCAGGTCCCTGCTGTGTGCAAACCCGCTAAGCAAATTCCCGCCGCATATTAACCGGCTGATTTGGATATTGCCGATTTTACCCATCGGCAGACTATTGCCCCCTGTCTCCGGTGCCGCCTTCTTCTCGCGCCTGCCTTCTTGTGCTAACAGAACTTTCTCTTCGAGGCTCAATGCAAATGCTGCCCCTGCCGACGTTATGGCCGATTTTTTCAAAAATCCTCGCCTGTCAATTTTATCCGACATTGCCGCTGTCCTTAATTTTTATTGTTGCCCCTCACGCTAACCATGGACGCTCTCTGTTTAAGTGCCCTGACAGTATGTTCTTTGCCATAACAACATCATCCTTAATCTGGAAGTCATACATCCCCACAGCCATAAAATCTGCTCCGCTCTCGAAGGCGTACCTAAACCCGTCTTTCGGATAAGTCACCCCCGCCCCCAAAACCTTATATGCAATCCACGGCCTTTTGATTTTGCCCATATACTCGATTACATCCTCCGGCTCATCGCAGTTATAATCCACGTTGTTCAACGTCTTGAAATAAAAGTCCGGCTTTATCCCGGCCTCTTCGACGTCCTTCGTCACGTCTAATTTATGAGACCCCACCCCTGCGATTAACCCGTTCTTCTGAATAAACTCCACCACCTTGCCTAACAAATCGACTTGACCGTTCTCCCAGAACTTGTCCCCGACTCCGCCCTGCATAAATGCACCGACCGCTCCGTTATCGATGGCCGATTGTATATTCGTTGTCAGGTCTTGTACTTTGGGATAAGTTTGCGCTATCCACTGTATCTTTCCGCCCTCTTTTTTCCAGTACCTGTCAAGTATCCTGATAGTGTCTTCATCAGTCCTCAGCACAGCCGTATTTATCCCGTTTTCTTCGCATATCCGAAGCGTCTCGATTATCTTATCGTCCGTAAAATAGTGCTTCAGAAGCGATGATACGTAAATCAGGTTTCTGCTGTGGGCAAACCCGCTTATAAGGTTGCCCCCTATCATTAACCTGCTGATTTTAAGCTTCCCGATTTGGCCCGTTTGCAGTCCCTTGACGCCCGTTTCTTTACTCCCGCCGGCCTTTTCCGTCTCTTTTGCCAATAGGGCCTTCTCTTCGAGACTAAGCCCCAATGCAGCGCCAGCCGACAAAATACCCGATTTCTTCAAAAACTCCCGACGCCCTATGTTATTAGACATAACTGACTCCTTTTCGATTGGCTTCTATACTAATACCTCTTTTCACATCATCAGCCGCATTATAACATAAAATCCTGATATTAAAAGCGCAAATCCCTTTTTAAACCCAAAAAACCACCCCACACACCCAATACATTCATACTTTCCCCCCAATAACTTACCACAAATCCATTCACCGATTGTGCTGCCTCCAGTTCGGACTATTTTTATTTTCTCCGGTGCCGCGCTCTTGCGAAATACTGTATGTTGCTCATTGCGGCCTACGGCAGCACCTCGTACTCCGGCCGAATTTTTATTTTAGCTGTCATTGCGCCTGTCCCTCAGCAGGAAATAGCGCTAGCGTGGTACACTATTGCGCTAACTTAATAAATAGTCCA
>CAZIKS010000166.1:0-8390 GCA_964539795.1 uncultured Pirellulales bacterium | reverse complement strand
AAATATGTGCCCCATTAGGTATTCTAATTAGAAATGAGACTTAGCGGTGTAGCTGAGCAAGGATATACAATGTTATATGGGAAATCTCGGTAAGGACTTAAATATTGGAAATTTTGTTGTCATGTATTATCTGGTATATAGTATTTATTTTCTCAGTTACCTGTCACGAAGCAGCACATGCATTTGTAGCTTTTAAACTGGGGGACCAAACCGCTTGGCATGGCGGACTGGCTACTCTTGATCCTATCCCCCATATTCAGCGTTCACCATTTGGAATGGTGCTTGTACCCTTATTTAGCTTTTTTGCAGCTGGATGGATGATCGGCTGGGCCAGTGCTCCATACGATTCTTACTGGGCAGAAACTTATCCCAAAAAAGCTGCATATATGGCCTTGGCTGGACCCGCAGCAAACTTGGCTCTGGTCATTGTCGCAGGCTTACTCATCCACCTTGGGATTTCCATCGGCACTTTCTATGCACCAGACTCCATTGCTTTTACCAATGTGGTTGAGGCAAAAATGGATGGCTTGCCATCTGGTATGGCTTTTATGGTCAGTATCCTTTTTACGCTAAATCTTCTGCTGTTCGTGTTCAATCTGATCCCTGTAGCTCCGATGGACGGTACGGCGTTGGGTGAGTTTATCTTAAAAGGTGAGACGCTCTGTAAATACCGCAACATCATGGCCAACTCCAGCCTGCGAGTGTTCGGCATCCTCATCGCCTGGGTGTTTCTTGATTTTATCTTCGGTCCTGTCCACCTCCTGGCCCTGAATCTACTTTATATCTGGCGAGGCTACACGTATAGCTGAGTCTTCTGACCGAAGGTTAGGCTTATTTCTCAATTAACGCTAAAGCATTTACCATTTGTCCCTGAAAAAAATCTCAGCCCTAACCATTGTAGTCAAAAGGTCATCACGACTAACATTTAATCCAGCGAGCAATAGTATATATAATACTGTTGTCTTTACAGCGGTCAACGTATGTTCAAAACGTTCGTCATTTTTTGTAAAATCTCTAAGTTTTTGATATTACAAACATTAGAAAGCTTTAATTGCAGAGCAGACTTGGTATACTATTGGAAATGATGCTTAGCGTTGTAGTAGAGCAGTATAAATGGGAAATGTCATATTGAAATAGAAGGAGAGAAAAATGAAAGTCCAAGATGGGGAAGAAATTTTGCATGAGCTGGTACCGGAGAAGAATATTTTGTGGATTTGGTTTTTTACAAAAGCATTGGCTGTTGGGGTGGGTGGGGCAGGTGCGGGGTTTGGAGCGTTTGTGCTGGGGAAAGCTTCAGGAATCATTATTAATTTTGAGGGAGAGTCTGGTTTTTCATTTATAGGCGGGATTGTCGGTGCGATAATTTTTGGACTGGGTTTTTTGCTGCTTGCCTTAGTTTATTGTGAATTTCTCAGGCGGACGTATGTTTACTATATAACAAATCATCGATGTGTTTTTCATGGAGGGATTATAAGAAGGGTTGAGAGAAGCGTACCTTATCACAAGGTTACTGATGTTGAGATGAGCCAGAATATAATTGAGAGAATTTTAGACATATCAACATTAAATATATTCACTCCCGGGACAAGCAGCAGAGGCCATGATTCGTCATTTCAAAAAGCCGAGATAAGTTTTATCGGGTTGAAAGACAACGAGATCCCGGCAGATACAATAAACGGGATTCTTAGAAAATTCAGGGCAACAGGTGAATAAAAAAAGATAGAAGCATCCATCATACACAGATTAAGGACACTGCTTACCAGCCTGGGGGGCAGGAAATTAAAGTGGGGCGGATTAAATCATTTGCCAATGCAACGAGGAATTTGATATTATTGTAGAATTGAAAGGCGTAAAAATAAGAAGTCGTTCTATTAGAAAAATATTACTGGGTTGTTTAAGTGTATTATGTAATGTTTTGATAATTTGACCTAAGAGAGAGACGAACATGAAGCGAAGAGATTTTTTAAAGGCAGGCATAGGCGTTAGCTTTGGTTTTTTAGGCGGCTGTTCCATTGGAACCATTGAGAAAGTTAAGGATAAAAGCCTGAAAAGACCCAATATTGTAGTGATTCTTGCTGATGATCTGGGAATCGAATGTCTGTCCTCTTATGGGGGTACATCTTACGAAACCCCGAATCTTGACAAACTGGCAACCCAGGGCATGCGATTCACTCATGTTTTTTCCAATCCATTGTGTTCGCCTTCGCGAGCACAATTGCTAACGGGGCGTTACTCATTTAAGAATGGTGTGCCGATTGTTCTTTTTGATCCTCAGAACCATTCGAACACTTACTTAAAGACGAATCAACCCAGTTTTCCCAGACAACTTAAGCAAGCTGGTTACACCACAGCCATTGCCGGAAAATGGCAGCTTTCATTCCTCGATCAACGCAATGAAGTCAGTGACTTCGGATTCGACCAGTATCAGTTGTGGCAATTATTTGGCAAAGACGGACAAAAGACACGTCGTTACTATCAGCCACACTTCAACCGCAACGGAACGATTATTGAAGATGAGATCAAGGACCGGTATGGCCCTGAAGTTAACGTGGAGTTTTTGATTGACTTCATCAAAAAAAATACTGATAAAAAGAAGCCGTTTCTGGCGTATTATACATGTCTGCTTCCGCATTACCCATGGGCCCCCACGCCTGACAGCGAAGATCAAAACGATCCGGTGAAAAAGGGAACCGATAAAGGCAATACCAAATTTTTCCCGGATATGGTCAAATATCTCGACAAAAATGTTGGTCGTATCATGGATACGTTGGACAAGCTGTCCATTGCGGATAATACTGTTCTGTTGTTTCTCGCCGACAACGGGACAAGCAATAGTATTAATTCAAGATGGAAAGATGGAAAGATTATTAAAGGCGGTAAAGGTACTATGACGGATCGAGGAACTCGTGTTCCCTTGATAGTCAGATGGCCAAAGCACATAAAAAAAGGAACAACTAATGATGATCTCATTGATTTTTCAGACCTTTGCCCTACTATCTGCGAGTTGGCAGGTGCCTCGTTGCCGGCCGATAAGATACATGGAAGAAGTTTTGTCCCTCAATTGCTCGGTAAACCGGGCAATCCGAGAGAATGGATTCATGTTCAAAACGGCCATGAAAGACACGTGCGGAGCAGGGAATACATCTTAAACAACAAGAACCAGCTCAGGCCGGTTGTTGAGATTTGGGAAGACCCTGCTAAACCTGATCAGA
This sequence comes from uncultured Pirellulales bacterium, assembly GCA_964539795.1. Lineage (GTDB taxonomy): Bacteria > Planctomycetota > Phycisphaerae > Sedimentisphaerales > Anaerobacaceae > CAZTKW01. Next base: position 5,178 of record CAZIKS010000166.1, on the reverse strand, counting down.
ATAAATATCCCGAAAGAGACGGAGCCGCTCGTAGGAAACTACAGGCTGCTTTTGATAACTTGATCTAAGAGATAGATGAACATGAAGCGAAGAGATTTTTTCAAGGCAGAGTTGATATTCTATTAGAAAAGAGGTTAAGCTGTGTAGCTGAGCTAAGATATAGGAAATTTCGGATTAAAATAATTATATTGTCAGGAGTTTTCAAATGAGATGTTTATGCTGCTTAATAATTATAATGTTATTTGTTAATGTTGCGACAGCTGAACTTTCCGCAGAAAAACAAAAGGTAATATCTTCCATTGACTCAAAAAAATCATTATATTCAGACATGGCCCACCAAATATGGAAATGGGCAGAACTCGCATTTGAAGAATTCCAAAGCTCCGCACTTTTGCAAAATGCCCTGAAAAAAGAGGGCTTTAAGGTGCAATCTGAAGTTGCCGGTATGCCAACAGCTTTTGTTGCCAGCTTCGGACATGGCAGACCTATCATCGGGTTACTGGCTGAGTTTGATGCATTGCCCGGCATGTCACAAGATATCTGTGCCGAAAAAAAGCCTTTAGTCGAAGGTGGCTCCGGCCATGGTTGTGGACACAATCTTCTTGGGGTTGGTTGCGCCGCTGCTGGAATAGCAGTTAAGGACTGGCTTATGGAAAACGGTCAAAAAGGAACTATTCGTGTCTACGGCTGTCCAGCCGAAGAGAACGGAAATGGCAAACTATATATGGTCCAGGCAGGTCTGTTTGATGATCTTGATGCGGCCATCACATGGCATCCTAGAAGCAATAACAGTACCGATTCCTTCCAGACCATCGCAATGCATAATATGACTTTCAAGTTCCACGGTAAATCATCTCATGCCGGTGCTTCTCCATGGAACGGCCGTTCGGCCCTTGACGCTGTTGAGGCACTTAATCATATGGCTAACATGATGCGGGAACATATTTCTCCAAGAGCAAGAATGCATTATTATATTTCTTCAGGCGGTTACGCCACAAATGTTGTACCTGACTATGCTGAGGTTAAATATACCGTCCGGAGTCATAATATGAAGGAACTTAATGATATCTCTGAACGCATCCGCAAAGCTGCAAAAGGAGCAGCTATGGGTACCGGTACGACAGTTGATTGCGAGGAAAGAAGAGGCTGTGTTACTTCGCTGTTTAGTAAAAGTCTTTCGCAGCTTGCTCATGAAAATATGAAGGAACTGCCACCGTTCAAGTTTACCGAAAAACAAAAGGCTTTTATCAGAAAGCTTTCTCCAGGATATAGGGCAGGCGAAGAATCAAGGGTAGCAGGTTTCCGTCATGGGCGCGGAGTTGCGTTTGGTTCTGACGTATCCCTTGTTTCTCGTTGTACACCAACTGTGTGGATTAGTACTAATACTTGGCCCGGTCGTGGTATACCTGCCCATTCATGGCGGGCAGTTGTTGCTAATGGCTCTTTTGGTCAAGAGGCTATGTTTTACGCTGCTAAAGTAATGGCAACTACTTCTATTGACATATATGAGAACCCATCAATAGCAAAAGAAGCTCGTCAAGAACTTATTAAAATTCGTGGAACCGACGAACCGTATCGTCTAAAAGAAGGTAGTTTTCCGAAAATTGAATCATTAATTCAAAACGATGCTAAATCGAACCTTGATTGATGGGAAGTTTTTTCAATTGGGCATTTACTATAGTTGTTATCGTATGTTCAAACATTGGGTGGTGTGTTGGATGTTTTTGCGTTCTGTCTCGATAAAAGCTTGCTAAGAAGGGCTTATTTTCATTTAATATTGTACGGCCGATATGCGGCTGAATTGGAAGATGGAATAATGTTTCTAAAAGCGCAAAATGTCAGATGGAGGTTAAAATGAACCGTTCCAAATTATTATCAACAGTTTTTTTGTTTTTTGTTTTATTTTGTTTTTGCGGCCGTGGTGCGGCTGGGGGGACGCTTGTTTTAGATGATTTCGAGGACGAGTCTTCCATGGGGCGCTGGAGCGGGGCGGTTTCATTATCGAGTGAATACCCGGCGCATGGGAAAAAGTGCCTTAAGGTCGATTTGACAGGCCGAAGGTCCCGCAGCATAGTGAGTGAGGCTTTGCCCCGTGACTGGAGCGCATATAATCTTCTCAAGTTCGATATTTATAATCCCGGTGACACAATCGAGGTTGGTTCAATTCAAATTGCCGATGAATTAGGCTCTGATGAACATGCGGAAACGTACGGCCAGTCGTACCGCGGGCAAAAGATATTTTTGAACAGGGGGTGGAACCACTTCGAGTTTTTAGTGCAGAAGGCGAGGGTGGAAGACGGCGACAGGGCCCTTGCGGTGGATAAGATACGCAAGTTCAGCCTTGGTTTCAGGAGGATGGAGGCGGGGGCGGTTTATATTGATAATATACGGCTGGTAAGCGGAGATGAGGGGCCGGAGACGGCGTCTGCGGTTGATGCGAGGGACTGCCGGGTGCTGATAGATGACCGGTATGTTTACCCCTCGCTGTCAGGGCCGATGGATGAGATTACGCCGAGCGGTGAGATTGTGAGACTGAGAGCGGAGGCGGAAGAAGAGGTCAGGCTGCTGAAGCGGGAATTAGACCTTGTGATTTTGCAGGGGCATCAGGGGCTTTACTGGAAGATTCCCTTGATAACGGCGGACATCGGGCTGGGGATTCGGTCCAAGTGCGTGTGGTTTCAGGGGGAGAAGGAGGAAAAGGAGATTTTAGATTATGTAATTTCGAGCTGCCGCAGGGCCAGAAAGGAGATAGTAACATATCTGTCGGCCCGGGAAAGGGGTGAGGAATCGCAAGAGGAGATAACGGAGGTAAGCCCGGCGACGGTGGTGCCGACTTATCCAGCTCTTCGGGGGCTGAAACAGGCGGACGGGTATTTTCGTGACGAGTACGGCGAACCTGTGATTCTATTTTCGATGATACGCATCAATAAGGGGCCTCTTCTGGATTTTTTCGCACCGATGGACCATCGTCTTGAAAGCTATACGGTTGGTGGCGGGTCTCGGGGAGATATCGAGACATCGCCTGTTTACGAGGCGTTCCATAAATATCCCGATACGCACAGGGTCGGGTGGGACGGCTGGTGCGGACATTTAATCAAGGACAGGTGGTCGATGGGGGGAAGAAAGGAAAACGTGGTAATATGCCTTGAAAGCCCTGATATCCGGCGGGCGGTGCTGGAGTATATGAAAAGGCGCTACAATGAATGGAAGAACAATCCGCATCTGCTGTATAATATAATGGCTTACGAGCTGATGTATATCTGCTACTGCGAGAGGAGCCAAGAGATGTTTGTCGAGTGGCTGCGGGACAAGCATGAAAATGTCGGCAGGCTGAACAAGATATGGGGGACGGATTACAAGTCCTTCGACGAGATAAGGGCGCCGGCGACGCTTAATGCCCGGCCTGTGGACGGCGTTAACCGGGCGGCGTGGTATGACTGGGCGTGTTTCAACAACCGGCGTTTCACGGATTATCTCAAGTGGGTGAAGTCGGAAATACGCAAGCTGGATACGGAAGTCGCCATAAACGCCGGCGGGACATCGAGCATGCTTAATTCGCAGAACAGTACGACGGGGATAGACGAGGAGTTAATAATTAATGAGGTTGACGATGTGATACTTAACGAGTCGGGGGGGAGCAATATTTTTTCCGACTTATTTCTGTCGCTGAGCGAAGAGAGAAAAGTTATGGTGGAGCCGGAAATGGGAGGGGGAGTTCACAATATCCTTCTTCATTTTCTTCACGGCAAATCTTCGATAACGAAATGGTGGTGGCCACAAAGCTCAAGCAGGGAATTTCCATCTTTCGCTGAGCCGGCGATACCCCACAGCTGGTCTATACCGCTGCACGAGGTGGCAGAGGTGCTGAGATTGGGTCTGGATATAAGGCGTCTGCGCAATGAGATAGCGGAGTTTACTCGTCCGGAGCCGGAGCTTGCCATCCTGTACTCTAAAAGCAGTATCATTCAGGTCCCTCCGCGGCTGATACGTGCCGGCCGAACGCCTTACCTCGATGCTGTTTTTTCGACGTGGGAAGGGGCGCGATATCTTGGTTGCCGGCTTGGGTTTGTGAGCGAGAAGCAGATACTTGCGGGGAAGCTTTCGCGTTTTAAGCTGCTGATAGTTCCTGCAGTGAAGTACAGCCGGGACGAGGTGGTGGATGCGGTGCTGGAGTACGTTAATAACGGCGGCGTTGTCGTGGTGGCCCCGGAGTCGTTTCTTTTCGATGAGTATGCCAGAGAGAACGACAGGGTTACGGGGCTTGGGTTGAAGGTAACTGATATTACCCTTCCTCAGGTTCTTGGCGAGGGAGAGTTGGTACAGAACTACGACCAGAGTTTTACGCAGACGATTGTTTACGGGGATGTCAGAAGGACAGTTCGCACGGAAAGGGTGGATATTTTCAAGAACGAACAGCTAAGTCTTGAAACGAAGGGGCTTGTCCAGAGCCTCGATGCAGGGAAGAACTCGGTACTGGCCAGATTTGATGACGGTAAGCCGGCTGTTGTTCTGGTGGAATGCGGGAAGGGGCTGATATATTACCTTGCCTCGCCGCTGACATCGGATAGCTACCATGAACTTCTTGCGCCGCTGGCGGAGCAATTAGGGCTTAATCGTCCCATAGTTGCAGTTGACAGCCGTGGCAAGCTGATAACTGGTGTAGAGGTACGCTCGGTCGAGCGAAAAGGCGATTACCTTGTTTATGCGAGCAACCTCGGCGCCGAAGCGGTTGAATTCACCCTCAAGGGAGAAAAGGAAATCGGAGCTGTCGAGGACCTTCGTCGTTTGAGAGTTGTTCCGGCAGGGCGTGTTAAGCTCGGGCCGTGGGGGGAGACCATATTCAGAGTGAAAAAATCTTTATAGAAGAGTGCGGAATTTCGTACAATTAAGCGACGGACGAAATTACGGGCTTTTGTGGACTTGCCAGGACGGACGCAGTTGGGCGATGGAGAGTTTGGCTTTTTATCGCTTAAGCTCTCGGGGTAGAAAAATATAGGTCGATAACTGAAGCCGGGAGGGAAGTTTATAATGATGAAGCAATCAAGAAGACAATTTGTTAAGTCGTGCTTTTATTCGGCAATGTCAGGATTGAGTTCGGGTTTTATGCTTTTAGGCGGCTGTAAAAAGGGCGAAACAACAGTGAAAACCAGTGTGAAATTTGAACCTGCTTATTTGAAA
>CAZIKS010000165.1:0-8467 GCA_964539795.1 uncultured Pirellulales bacterium | reverse complement strand
CCAAGCTACCATCTTTTACTCGTAAGGAGGCCACCGATGGCCTATCCGACTTCAACGCTCACCTACTGGACCACGCTCTATGGTGCTGCGGGTGGCGAATGGGAACGAGACAAGACCCTCTACGACAACACCAAAGACATTGCCTCCCACATGCCCTGCACCCAGTCAATTGATATCCCGAACAGCGCTGACACGTCTTTCGCATCAACCTTCGGCGGTGCCGACCCGGAGAATGTAATCCTGGGGCCGAAGGACACGACCGCCAACGATACGCTCGTCAGCGGTTACTACCTTGCGAGCCTAACCACCAGTGACATCGGCATCGCCGGAATGGTGGGCTCAGGCAAAGCCGGTTCGGCCTACGCTACGGTGGTCTACACATGAGGTGTGCCGGGCTCGTCTCGGACTATCTCGGTGAGCCCCGGGTCGAGGAGTTGCAGGTCACAACCGCTTTCGGCCCCGGCACGCTCCACGTCTCGTGGCAGGGCGGCCAGACCGTGATGGGCGGCCCCCTGGGCATGCCCATCGGCAAGGACAAGGGCATCTCGTTCCAGTTGTATGTGAACACGCAGTTTCAGGGGGCCTCCTGGGACGTTGCACGCAAGGCCCCGGTGGGCGAGGGCGGTCTTAACTGGGTCGAGATCATCCCCGTCGCCACGCACCTGCGGGACACCGACCAGTATCACGTCTGCACCACCACCAACGGCGAACGGGCGCGGCTCACATGGCCCGCGTCGGCATCGAGCGACATCGACCGGTACAACATCTACTCGAACAGCGGGTCCGGGGCCGTCAGCTATACGGCGACCTACGCGACGGTGGCCGCGAAACCGGGTGGCGTTGCGCCGAGCACATACACGTATGAATCTCCGCGCCTCGCGTCTGGAACGTGGGTATTCGGGATTCGGGGGGTTGACGAAGCGGGGAACATACAGACGACGCCCAAGAGAGAAGACAGTTGCACCGTGCAGCGTGTGCCTGAGCCGCCCAGCGGCCTGGGTTACACCTACGCGGCCGGAACGCAGAAGATCACGCTCTCGTGGACGGCGCCGACAAACTGGACATAGGAGATGTGCATGGCACTCCTGGACACACAAAAAACACGAGTGGCAGGAAACCAGGTGTTGCGGGACGGCTATCTATCCGACCCCAACCGCCCCGGCCTCTGGGCGACCTGTCCGCTTGACGCCATCCGTCACGATCCGATGCTGGCCTTCGTGAGAGAGGGCTGTTTCCGCACGTTCTCCACGGGCGAAGCGGGATTTGTTTCCGAAATCACAGAAGGGGGCTCGGCTTCGGTGAGCGTAGCAGCTGCTGGGTATCCTGGCGGGGCACTGAGAATCACGGCGGGCAACGGAGCCGATAATGACGAGGCAAACGTCGCGTCTGAGGACAAGAACATCATCCTGGCTGCCGCCCACGACGTATGGTTTGAGACCGAGATCAAGTTCACCGAGGCCAACACGGACGATGCGAACGTGTTGGTGGGACTCACGTCTGACAAGGGCCTGGACATGATCAAGAACGATGGCGCCGGCCCGACAACCGGGGCTTCTACGGTCGTCATCTACAAGGTAGACGGCGGCACAGACTGGCTGGGGGTCTGCAACTCGGGCACGACCGCATCCAGCACCGTCACGATGGGCGTCCGGGTAAGCGGGTCCTGGCAGCGACTCGGGTTCCACGTGCGCAGCAACACGCAGATCGACTACTACCTCAATGGCAACTGCACCGGGAGCCTCACGTCGGCCACCCACATCCCGACGGCGGCGATGTACCTGTACTGGGGCGTCAAGAACGGGGGGGCGAACGACGAAGTGCTGTACGTTCGGAACTATCGTCTAGTCCAACTCTTGTAGGGAGCATCACATGGCACAGCTCGACACAAAAATAGAACGGGTGGCTGGGAACCAAGTCATCACTGATCGCAAACTGTCGGTCGCCGACCGACCGGGACTGTGGGCAACCTGTCCTCTCGACGCTATCGCACACGACCCCACCCTGGCCGTTGTGCGGCAGGGCTCGTTCGCGACATACACCAACGGCGAGGGCGGCTGGGCGGAGGTAACAACCAACTCGGGCACAACCGGGACGCTCACCGCAGCGGCGGGCTATCTGGGCGGGTGTATGCGCTTTGGGGCCTCGGACGCTACGGACTTGGACAATGACGAAACCTATATCGGCACCGAGGACGAAACCTACATCCTGGCCAACGGCAAGGACATCTGGTTCGAGGCCGAGGTGAAGTTCACGGAGGCCAACACGGACGATGCGAACGTGTTCGTAGGCCTCTGTGGTGTTCGCACAGCCGACATGCTGATCGACGACGGTGCGGGCGTAATCCTGGCTCAGCCTGCTATTGGTATCCTCAAGGTAGACGGTGGCACAACCTGGAACGGCGTTCTGAAGCATACCACGTCTCAAGCCACGAGCGTGCTGGCCACGCGCAACAGCGGGGCCTGGGAAAAGCTCGGGTTCCACGTTGTAAGCAACACATCGGTTGACTACTACGTCAACGGCGTCAAGCGGGCCACGCGCACGTCCCAGATACCGACCGGCACCATGGGTATCGTGTTCGGCGTCAAGAACGGCAACAGCAACAACGAAACCGTTTACGTCCGCAACTGGAAGACCGTCCAACTGGTATAAGGAGGCTGACATGGCGCTGAGAATCATGCGCGGTGGGGTGTATGCCAAGGCATACGACGAAGACACCCACGAAGAGGTGCTCGTCTCCTTCAGCGATGACGGCACGGACAAGTGGGCGGAGATCGGACGGGTGATGAGTCACACGTCCATCATGGATCAGCATAAGCACCAGGCCGCAGTCAGTGAAGACGGATGCCTGAAGGCCGGGGACTTCGCCGGCGGGATGCCCATCGCCGGATATGACCTGGCGGGCGCCGACACTTACGTCACCATGCTGACCGCGAACCGGGAGTGCAGGCACTGTGCCGTTACGCTGACGGCAACAAACGGCGTTACTATCTGCCTGGACGGCAACGGAACCGATCACCTCCACTTCAAGCCTTCGGGCACCACGGGCGGGACGCAGGTCTACGACGGTGTGTTGATCCCCAAGGGGGCCTCCGTGCTGGCCAAGAACCTGGTCGCGGGTGCCAACTATGCGAAGCTGAGCATGTCCGTCTGGTAAACCAACATCGGGAGGGGCAGGCTACCCCCCTCCGGCCTGGGGCGTTTAAGTTCTCCGGACGCCCCTTCGCCCCTCCCGTCTTATTTCTAGAAAGGACACATCATGCCCAACAGAGATGGCACAGGTCCTCGCGGCAAGGGCCCCCGGACCGGACGCGGGCTTGGCCCCTGTCCCCCGAGGTCGGGACGCAGCTCAAGGCGAGCGCAACCGCAGCGCGGCACTGGTCGCGGCAGGAGGCGATAATGGAATACACCATGGGCGGCGCGGTCATCGTCGTTGTCCTCGCCTTTTTGAAGTACTTGAAAGCAAACCGCAAGTCGTGCGAGAGGTGCCGTAGCGAGCATCACGAAGTGATCACGAATCACATGACGCACTCCACCGAGGCAATCAACACGCTCAGCGCGACGCTGGAACGCTTCATCAACAAGCTGGACGGCAAGTAGGGGGGCGGGCATGACGGTCATCAAAGACCTGCGCCTCTTCACGGAGGTCGACCCGGACAGCGACATCACAATCACCGAGACGACCTGTGCGTTCGACACGATGCGCCGCGACGTGGACGCACACGTTTCCCTGAACTATGGCACCGATTTCTTCACGGACTTCGTTCACGAGTTCGAGATGCGCGTCACCGCCAATGATCTGGGAGGTACGGCGGTCCTGTGGGCGGTTGTAGACACGCCCGGAAGCGTCACCGATATGCAGGCGGCGGCAATCGGCTTCCAGCTTAATTGGAACAATGCCGGCGGTACGCGTAAGTTTGCATTGAGGGATTTGGCCAGCGCTAATAGCGATACTTCGCTCGAACCGGCGCTGAATACCACGTACTATCTGACCATCACGCGCACGGGGACGGCACTGCAAGCCGCCATTTACACCGATGCGGCGCGAACGGCAGGCTTCGACACACTCAACGTCGTGTGTTCGGCCAGCGCGTGTAGTAGTCTTGTGGTGTGCGCATCAGCCGAAGCAGGGAATAATCCCGCCAATATCATCACCGGCTGGGTTCGTAACTTCAATCTCGCCAACCAGGGCTTTCACGTCTACAACAACGCGGCCACCGGGGTTATCGACTACAGCTCGCTCATCGCGGACCTCGGCTCCGGAACGCTCGCCTACACCTCGCCCGCGCTCGCCTATCCAGCCACGCATCGGTTCGGCGTCCGGGCCTACAACGAATACGGCGAGGAGCAGAACGTCGATGTCACCCGCAAGCTGACGCTCGACGCTGCGGGGGCCGACATTACCGCCAAGCCGAACGCACCACACTCACTCAGCGTTACCGCCGCAGCGGGGGGAAAGATTCAACTCGACTTCGCCTACGACACCACCGGGGAACGCGCCACCTGTACGCAGTTCAAGGTCTACTACAACTCGGGCTCCGGGGCCGTTGACTATTCGAGTGCCCTCGCAACCGTCACGAAAGCCACCGGCGGGCTTACCTGGTATCGCTACACCACGGGCGCCCTCACCGACGGCACCACCTACATATTTGCAGTCCGCGCGAACACGGCGGGGGGGATCGAGGACGGCAACTCCCACGAGGTGTCGGCAACCGCCGACTCCACCCTCCCCACACAACCCGCTTCGTTGACAGTCACGGCTACGAGGTAGATATGGCCGTCTGCTCCTACTACGCTGCCGCCGCCGGCGACACCACCCTTGACGCCACCCGTCTGTGGGTGTTCGACCTCTCATCCAACAACAACACCTGGCTCGAAGAGGTGTCCGTCAAGATGCTTGAGCAGCGGACGGGACCGATCCCCGCGACCGCGGTACTCGAACTCGACCTCGGCCTCATCACCCGGGAGACCGCCGGCGTCTCCGATGACTTCGAGCGCCGGATTGAGGACGCCTTCGACGCCACCAACCGCACCATCTTCAACCGATATCTCGAACACGACATTCTCATCTGCTATTACGCCAACTCCGACATAGACGCCGAGGACTTTCATTTCTATCCCGTGTGGATGGGCACGATTGTCGCGGTGGCCCCCAACCTTCAGCCCAACGCCGAGACCGTCGAGCTTCTGGCACAGGACTGGCGTTGGAAGATGGGGTCGGCGCCCCTGTTCGGCCAATATGCGGACGTGGCGGGCAGCATAGGCCGCATTCACACGCGCACGGTTATGAATCCCCATGGGCAAGGGAACCACATAGCGACCACCATCGGCAACGATGTCTACCATCTGTTCGGCCCGCACGAAGCGATCACGGCAGCTAACGCCTGGACCCCGTCGCGGGCGCTCTCCTACCTCATCTACTTTTCACAGCAGTATTCCGGCGCCGACATGTTCGCCTCCAGCGAGGCGGTTCTTGATGATGCCGCCGACATAGTCCTGCCCCAGGTGTCGCTGGAGGGGCTGCGGCTGCCCCAGGCGCTTGAAGCCGTCCTGCGCCCCGCCGGTGTCTGCTGGTGGATGGAGGCACCGTGGCACCCGTTCAAGAACATCCACGATGAAACCTTCCTGCCGATGCTCGTGACGCAAGAACTGCAAGCGGGGGCGGAGAAGGTGATGAGGCTCCCGGCCGCGAGTGCCGCTGCGTCGGCCGATACGAACACGTCATGGCTCCAGGGCATGAGGCTCACCGCTGGCATCGCCGACTCCTACAACGAGGTGACGGTCGCGGGGGCGCATATCGAGGCTGAGGCGGAATGGGTGCTTGCCGAGGACTGGGATGCGAGCGACCAGACCGCCGTGGACGCCGACACAGACTTCGGCAACCGCAGCGCAACCAACTACCAGGTGCAATACGATCCCGTGTATCGCCATTGGGTTCTGGACGAAGACGGCAAGCTCGGGGGCACGGGAACCTCCCAATGTACCACGGTGTTCGGCACCGATACCTATGTCCGCCGCCGCCGCAAGTTCGAGAAGCCATACCGCACTCCCGAAGAACCCCGCCGCCCCTACATGATCAAGATCAAGATCGGCAGCACCTGGTATGGCGTGGACTCGTCGGGGGCTCGGTTCGACACCGACCGCGCGGGCCTCACCTTCGAGTACAATTCAATCGACAAGGCGAGTGACAAGGATGCGGTAGGGTATGTTACCGACCCAGACGATGTCACGCAGACGTCCACCGCCGCGCTCAATACAATCGTGGGGGTGAAGATCACCGCGATTATACGCCGCGATGACAGATTGCTGGGGGAGGCCGACCAGGGCACCGACGCCGCCGCCGATCGCGTGTTGGCCGCTACGGTCTACGATGACGGCTACCGCTACGTCTACCGCGATTCTACGAGCGAGTTTGCCAGCGGCTCCGACGAAACACTCCTCGACATGGAGGCGCAGGCCGACGCCTACGCGGCCAAGCTGCGCGACGGCGCGGAGAATGCGTCCTTCAGTGCGTCCTTCGTCATCCCCTGGATTCACATGGGCTTTCGGATGAACGACCGGATCGTCTCTATCGACGAGCCCCCGGACGTGGGCGTGGCGGGCCGGGACATCTCGCTCCAGACGAACAGGGGGGATGACGCCGCCTACCCGCGCATCGTGCGTATCGCCTGGGACTTCGAGGCCGGACAGACTGTCATCAACACCACGGACGACCGGGAGGCGCACTTTTGAGGGGCAAGTGGTTCAAGGGGCACAGTCGGCGCCTGGGCAGGATGAGCCGGATTACGCCCGATCCTCGCGAGACGTTTTCGTGGATGCGGCCCGCCACCCGCCCGGACCCCGGTGGCCCAACAGGAGAGCCAGAGGTGTACGCATACATTTATCGCACAGCAGCCGTTCTGGACTTGACCACTACCGATGGACAGCAGTTGATCGGGGCCAATGAGTTTCCCCCCGGTTCCGTCGTGCTCGCCGCCTTTGCGTGGACCCAGGGCACGCTCGCCTGCGATACGGTGACACCCGTAGTGGATGTGACAGACGACACCACCATCTTCGCCCGTATCACGGATTTCACCGATACCTTGGCGACGAGCTATGTAGTGACGCCGGACGGAGGCGCGACTTATGTACCACCGCTACACATGGGCAGTGGCAGCAACACGATGAGTATGGCCGTCTCTGCGGGCCTGGACCTGTGGGTCAGGGTATCGACCGCCGCAACCGACACCGGCACGGCGGCGGGCACGTGCCACGTCTTCGTCGTCATCGGAGTGGGTTGATGCCGAATCCGAGCCATGTTAAGTTTTACACGGTACATGTCCCCTTGATTGTGGATTTCGGGGTATATCCCATCGCTGCGGCTGGTATTATCCCAGAGGGCAGCATCGTGCTGGGAGCATACGCCCGCATCACTGAGGTGGTTCACTTTGACGGCTTCGTGCCCCGCATCGCGATTTTGACCCTATCCGCTCTCGGGGTGAGCCAGTGGCATGTACATTTCCATGACTTTGCTGACGGGCAGGTGCCGGGCCTCGTTATTGCACCCAAGGCGCTCACCACCTGGAATACGCCGCTGGACGTAGGGCTAGATACCGTACAGGGATGTCTAACCACAGGCTCCGCCGATATGTATGCGCTATGCGCGGAGGCCGTGACGCACACAACCGGCACGCCGACGGGCGCCGTAGACGTGGGCCTTTGGGTGGGGATGCGATGATCGACTTCACGGGCCGACGACCGCTGGAAGATGAGTGGGCCATGGTGCCAACGTATGCCCCCGCTGCTGCTCAAGCCGTCAGGTTCAGCGGTGCTTGTCGCATCGAAAAGTCGAATCCGGCGACCACGTACACCGGGGCCGTCACCATGACCCTGAGCACGCAAACCGCAGACGGCATCCTGCTGGCCGCAAGCACCAACCGCCTCCTGTGCAAACTTGCCAGCCCCATCGATATCGATGTCGTCAAATCCCGCGTTTGGATGGGCATCAAAAACCAGGTGAAGTGGACGCTGAATAACGGCGGCTTCGCCACGGGTGATGCCCAACTCCAATACCACTACATCACGACTTCGTTCGAGATAGCCGGGGCCGGGTGCGCGACCTGGAACACGAAGCCCAGCACCGTGTCCGCGCTGAACGTCAACTTCCGTGCCAGCGGTGATGGGATCAACACCGGGCACGACCTGATATGGTACAACGACAGCGTGGCCAATACAGGCATTTACGCGGGCTCGCCACTGAAATCCTGGCCGACGCAAACCAGCGTCTATGGCATCGAGGTTCGCGGGATGGAGACAGCCGGGGCCATGTTCTCCGTCCAGGGTATCGGCGTCTCTTTGCGTTCCGCAGGAGCTACCGTCAGCTTTTCCAATGACGACTCCGTGGCCATAGCGAGTTTCAGCAGCCTTTAACCGCTTGCCCACTCACGACTTACAGACGAACCCCTATGCCGATTTGACTTTCCCGTCCCCA
>CAZIKS010000164.1:0-8493 GCA_964539795.1 uncultured Pirellulales bacterium | reverse complement strand
TCCCCAGGCGATTATCGAGCCATCTTCCTTAAGGCCCAGACTGTGGTCGGATCCTGCGGCGATATCGGTAAATTCGCTGTTAGGCGAAGGGACATTGCATCGGCTATCTTCGTTGTCTCCCCAGGCGATTATCGAGCCATCGTCCTTAAGGCCCAGACTGTGGTAACTTCCTGCGGCGACAGCGATAAATCCGCTGTTAGGCAAAGGAATATCGCATTGGCTGTATTCGTTGTTTCCCCAAGCGATTATCGAGCCATCGGACTTAAGGCCTATGCTATGTTCTGCTCCTGCGGCAATGTCGGTAAAGCCGCTGTTAGGTGAAGGGATATTGCATTGGCCATCGTAGTTGTATCCCCATGCGATTATCGAGCCATCTTCCTTAAGGCCCAGACTGTGGGAACCTCCTGTGGCGATGGCGATAAAGCCGCCGTTAGGTGAAGGTATCACGCATTGGCCAGCCCAGTTGTCTCCCCATGTGACGAGGGAGCCGTCTGCCTTCAGGCCAAGACTGTGAGCCCCTCCTGCGGCGATGGCGGTGAAACCGTTGCTAAGGTCCACACCGACGACCTGAGTTCCCCAGCCGACTATCGGGCCGCCAAAAGCATCCTGAGAAATAAAGACCGAAAAAATCCAAAGAGCCGCCAAAAACCATTTAATACAGCTGTTACGATTATTAACGAACTTCATCACCCTTGCCTCTGAAAAAAATGGTTAATGTTTTATATAGAGATATCGCTGTAAGGTTTGCAAAAACTTACGGGAAAAGTAAAATTCTCCATTATCATATTCTCCTGGGTAGAACAGGCAAAAAACAAAGACCGATACTATTATACAGCATCTGCTTTGTAAATCAAGGCAAAAAGAGAAAAAAGTCAGGTAAAGGAATTTACCTTAAAACGACAACTCTTTTGAATTAGAATTGACCCCAGCAGAGCGGTGTATAGTCCGGGAAGATGTTTGATACCCGTTCGGACACATGGCTTACAGTTTCAGTACAGTTAAATTACCGGTTTCTGGCACGGGGCTTTTATAAAGCGTTTCCTCTTAGACGGTATTAATGTATCTGAGTTTTTTTCGGTTTTTTTCCTTTAAGACTAAGTGTTACCAATAATCCAGCAACAAAACCGAACATAAAAGTCAGCATTAACAAAAAGGCTCTGGGCATACTAACTTTGATGAAAAGAAATTTTGTTTCAACAGACTGTGTGTTCTGCAAAATTACTATCAGAACCAAGAGTATTACAACCGCTATTGTTATGGTTTTAAGGTTTTTCATACTCAGCCTTTCTATCTGCTAATTTCAAAAAATATCGGCCTTTTTTGTTCTACACGGCCACCGCCTTTCTTTAACCTGACCATAATGCCGCGCCCACCTAATCTTAATTTAACGGCCCGTCTCAAAGCTGCGTTTTTACCGACTCGGGAATAAGGAGCATTCTATCGGTTCGGGGGCCATGCGTCAACGATAGTGCAGAGGATAGAAAGAGGCTTTGATTTTTGAGGGATGGAAGAGACGATTCGGGTTAAAACAACAGGGGTTAAAGAAAAGTGGGCGTTGAGGCCGACAATATTAATACAGGAGTGATATAGACGTATGGAAGTAATAGCGAACGGTAACAAAAAGACCCGGACGGCCACGATTGCCGAATATGCGGCCATTAGAGGGGTCGGGGTGAGTGAAGTCGAGAACTGGGCCAGAGAAAAGCGTATAACGACGCTGAGGCAAAAGGGTAAGACGGTCATCGACGTCGATGCATCTGAAAAACAAAAAGAAAAAAAAGTCAAGGAGGACCAGGGGCCGTCGCGTGAAGTTCTGCTGCATACACTTTTAGTGAAAGCAGAAGAGTCGGCGCGAAAAAACGAGATGTCGCATAAAAAGTGGCAATTGCTTTGCCTTGTGCTACTGCTGCTTTTTATGGGGGCACTCTTTACGGCTATATCTGTTTATGTTGATGCCGATGCGAAAAGCTGGGACCAGAACCGGCTTTATACGGCCAATTACACTCTTAGAGAGCAATTAGATTTGGCCAATACGAGAGTTATGGCGCTTAGCCGGCAGGTTGGGCGGCTTGAAAACCAGAACGCCCAACTCGGCGTCGGAAATTCCAACTTCAGGGCGCAAAATGTTTCGCTTTCCGATAATGAGCAACCAGCCAAGAGGACGACAGGGAGCGGCAAGGTGGAATATAGCAAAGTGACAGCGTCGGTGGCGGAAAAGAAGCAGGAGTTAATAAAGCAGGTATCACAAGAGCGAGGCAGGCTCGATTCTATTGCAAAAGGGACTTATCCTCAAGATATGACGAGGAAGGAACTTGTGGCAAGTCTGGGGGAGCCGGACCGGGTTTACATGGGCAGGGGGTACGAGCAATTAGTTTATTTCGACCGGTCACCGTGCCGATTCTGGTTTAAGAACGGACCATTTTATTCAGTGAGTGAGTAAGAGCGGTGACGGCCGCAGGGCATTTCAAGTTATTTTTTCCTACCGATTATTATTGACCACAGAGCGAACGGGTGCAGCGCGGCAATGGCATTTGGAACGTGTCAGATAAATGCAGCGATGAACAGCAGGAGTATGCTGATGACGAGGCCGGTGAAGGTGATTCTGGACCATTTCAGGTAGCTTGCGTAACCGGGGTGGCTTTCTTCAAATTCATAATAATATTCGTCGAGGTCACTGTCATCCTTGGGGCGGAGGCGTATCCTGACAATAATTGAGGCTGTGAGTGAAATTAAAAAGAGCGGGCCTGCAATAATGTAAAGAATAGTATCCATAAGGCTATCAATAGAGTATAATAGCGGCAAAAAGTCAAAGGTGAAGAATAAAACGGCATTAGTCAGGGGAATTTATGAAAATAGGCATTATAAGCGATACTCATAACAACCGTGGAAACGTACTTAAGGCGATAAGAATTTTCAACGAGCAAAAGGTCGGCTGGGTTTTGCATTCCGGCGATATGTATTCAGCCCCGACGGCTGGTGAGTTTGCGGCGCTTGAGGGGGCCAAGTTAATATATGTTTCGGGCAATTGTGATATCGACAGGGTTATGATGCGGAGAACGATAGAAGATTTGGGGGGCGAGTTTTACGACCCGAGCTATAACGGCGAGATAGAAGGTAGGCGAATATTTATGACACATAAGCCAGATGTTATGGAGGCTGCGGCGGGGAGCGGCAGATATGAGCTTGTTGTTTTTGGTCATACTCATAAACGGGACATTCATAAGGTCGGAGAGACTTTAGTTGTTAATCCGGGGAAGGCAAGGAGCGGACTGCTCGGTGAGTCGAGTGTGGTTGTGGTTGAGCTGGATGATATGAGCTATGAAGTGATTGGATTATGAAGGGGACGTATTTGACAAAATTTCAGAGGGTAATGTGATGGCTATGAAAAAGTTATGGATATTGGCGGCAGTATTGGCAATGTGTCTTGTAGGGATTTTGGCGGTGGGCAGTTTTGCGCAATTGACCGACAGACAATTGTCATTGAACGAAATAAATTCGGTTTTTGTTTTTATACAGGGCTTTACGGAAGAGACATCAAAGGCGGGCTTGCAAAAGAAGCCTGTACAGGATTATGTGGAGGCGAAACTAAAAGGGGCGGGTATTAAAAGTGTGTCGGAAGAGGAAGGCAATGCGCTTGCGGGCCGGCCGGTACTTTATGTGAATATCAGCGCACGCAAGAGAGAAAACAGAGCGGTTTTTGTTTATCATATAGACGTTGGGCTTCTCCAGGAGACGGCATTGATAAGGGACTCGAGTATACATTGTATGAGTACTACGTGGAACCGCGGGAGCCTGGGGCATTGCCCCTCGAAGAGCCTGGCAAAGTCTATCCGAGAGACGGTGGGGTACCTGACGGATAAATTTGTGAACGACCATAAAACAGCCAACCCGGAGTAGTGAGCAGGACAATATCGGTTTGCCGCGGCAGGGTTGAATTTGAAAGTTAACAGGGAGGTATTTGAAATGGGACGAAGATACAGGATTATAAGTGCTATAGTTTTATTTGCGGCGGTTGCTATTTTTACGGCGGGCTGTCAGGAGGAACGAAAAGTCTGTGAGGGGGCTTTGCTGTCGGGGGCATTGCCCATGATTGATGCCGGCAGGTATGAGAGTTTGCAGGCTGCGATAGATGCTCTGCCGGATGCGGGAGGAGTTGTTCGGATACCGCCGGGGACGTTTGAAATCAACAAGCCGTTGAAGATTGTCAAGTCTGACGTGTTAATCGAGGGGGCGGGTACGGCGACACATATCAAGAACGTCAATACTCAGGGCAAGTCTGCGATGATAATCGAGCCGGTGGATTATGAGGCGGGGACGGAAGTGAGCGATGAGAAGGCAATCTGGCGGGTGCGGCTGGCGAACTTTCGGATAACGGGGAATGAAAAAAGCGGTGATGGAATCGAGGCCAATTTTGTTAACGAGATATTCATAGACGGAGTAACGAGCAGCTATCACGGGGGCGACGGGATTAAACTTTATCAATGTTATGAAGACCCGCGGATTTGTGATTCGCTGATGACATACAATAAAGGTACGGGGCTTAACCTAATAGGATGTCATGATATTGTGGTGTCATCGAACCAGTTCGAGGAAAATCAAGACGCCTTACACTGCATCGACGGATATAACCTTTGTATGACGGGTAATAATCTGGACGACCATCTCGGGGACGGGGTTGTAATTGAGAACACTTACGGGTCGGTAGTTTCGGGTAATATGATAGAGGAGTGCAAGGGGACGGCTATTGTGTTAGGGAGGGACTGCTACGGTATTACTCTAAGCGCCAACGTTATAGCACACAACGGGACAGGTGGAATCGACCTTCGTGATGCTCACGGTTGCGCGGTGAGCGCTAATACGTTCACGATTGTGCGTCAAGGGGCTTTGACCATCGGCCCGGAAAGCGGGCGAATTACGGTTACGGGGAACAGTTTTTCGGACAGCTATATCGGCGGCGGGCGGTTAAAACGGCAAGGTCAAATAGAGGGCAGAGGATACTGGTCGGGCAGGGACAAGGCAGCAGCGGGTTTGGTTCTTGAGAGCACCAGCGATATTACGGTAGTCGGTAATATGTTTTCAGGCGTTCGGCCGAAAGCACTGATGATAGAAGGCGAGCCGAGCAAGCGAGTGCTTTTTACAAACAATGTGCTCACGGACGTTGAAAGCGACCATTCGGAGCTGGATTCATCTTCGCTTGTTAAAGATAACCTTGAACCGGTGGAATGAAGGGGAATCAGCCGCTTGACACAGAGAACAGGCAACATTATTATTTGTAGCGGAGATAAGTTTCTTTTGGAGTTTATAAGATGGCCAAATCAAAGAAGAGCTGGGAAAAGCGACTTGGGGGTGAACCGGACGCCCTGGGAGTTGATTTCGTGGAATCGCTGTCATACGACAAGCGGCTTTATAAATATGACATAGCCGGCTCAATCGCCCATGCACAAATGCTGTCCGAGCAGGGACTAATCAGCAAGGCGGAATTCAAACAAATCAAAGAAGGTCTGCTGGAGATATCGGAGAGGATTGCAGAAGGTAAGTTCAAGTTCGATAAAAAACATGAAGACATTCATATGGCGATAGAGGCTGCGCTGATAAAGGAAATCGGAGAGGTGGGCAAGAAGCTTCATACGGGCAGAAGCCGCAACGACCAGGTTGCAACGGATATTCGGCTCTGGATGCGCGATGAGATTGAGATTTTGCAGGGCAGGATAACTCAGATGCAAAAGGCGCTGGTTAAATCGGCGGGCAAATATACAGAAGATGTTATGCCTTCATATACACACATGCAGCGAGCTCAGCCGATAGTTATCGCATCGTATCTATTGAGTTTTGTCGAGCAGCTTGAGCGGGACTTTATTCGGCTTGGAAACTGCAGGGGGCTGTTAGATATTTGTCCGCTGGGCAGCGGAGCGGCGGCAGGTTCGACGCTGGCAATCGACCGCAAGAGTACGGCGAAGCAGTTAGGCTTTTGCGATATCAGCTACAACAGTATCGATGCTGTCAGCGACAGGGACTTTTGTGCGGAGTTTATTTTCGACTGCGCACTTATCGCAACACATCTATCGCGGCTGGCTGAGGACTGGATAATATATTCAGGCAGCGAATTCGGCTTTATCCGGATTGACGATAGTTTTTGTACGTCGTCGAGCATGATGCCGCAAAAGCGCAATCCTGATTTGCTCGAATTGATTCGTGCAAGGACGGGCAGGGTTTACGGGTCGCTGGTGGCTATGCTGACGCTTTTGAAGGCTCTGCCGAGCGGTTATAATCGCGATTTACAGGAGGACAAGATTCATATTTTTGGTTCAGCCGACACTGTGGGTGCATCGCTGGATATGGCGTCGGCGATTGTTGCCCATACGAAGTTTAATACGAAGAGGATTGCAGCGGGTCTTGAGGAAGGTTTTCTGGATGCGACGGCTTTGGCGGAGTACCTGGTCGGCAAGGGTATCGCTTTTCGTCAGGCCCACGGCATTGTCGGGTCTTTGGTTGTTTACTGCGAGAAGCAGAACAAGCAATTAGGCGAGCTTGGTTTGGATGAGTTCAAAAAATATTCAGCATTAATTGATACGGACGTTTATGAATCAACAGGTGCATCGAATGTCGTGAGCAAGTATGTTACAGAAGGTGCGGCCGGGCCAAAACAGGCAAAAGAGCAAATAAGTTACTGGCAGAAGCGGCTGGCAGAGCGATGAGTAACGCCGAAGACCAAATAACCACATGGTTTGCGAGCCAGAGCAAGCTGGGGGCGGAGGAGTTTCCCATAGGTATCGGGGACGATATGGCAGAGATTAGGCTGGGAGATGCATCGGTACTTATTACCACGGATATGCTACTTGACGGTGTGCATTTCGAGCTTGAAAAAACGACGATAAAACAGGTGGGTTATAAGGCTATGGCGGTCAGCCTGAGCGATTGTGCGGCGATGGCGACCGAGCCTATTGCGGCGGTGGTTTCCGTTGCCCTGCCGGCGGGCTTCGGCGAGGAAGAACTGAAAGAGCTGCATTGCGGGATTACATCGGCCGGCGATAAATTCGGATGCTCACTTGTCGGCGGAGATATTACAAGCTGGAGAGGTAAAGAGCGGTTTGCGATAAGCGTGGCAATGCTCAGCAAGCCGGCCGGCAATAAACCTATAAGAAGGTCGGGGGCAAAGATTGGCGATGTTATCTGCGTTACAGGGACATTGGGCGGAGCGAGATACGGCAGGCATTTGAATTTTGAGCCGCGAGTTTTCGAGGCGATAACAATAGCTCAGATTGCAAATGTCAATTCGATGATTGATATAAGCGACGGGCTCAGCAGCGATTTGAACAGAATATGCCGACAGAGCAATGTGGGTGCTGTTATAGATGCAAAGCGGATTCCAATATCGGAAGAAGCCAAAAGGAGCGATGAGCCACTGGATTCAGCGTTAAATGACGGCGAAGATTTTGAACTTCTTTTTACACTTTGCCAGAAGGAATGTCAGAAGTTGTCAGAGAAATGGAATGAAGGTTTAGCGATTACGCAAATCGGTGAGATTACCGAGGCGGGAAAAATACAGATAAAGATGGCAGATGGTGCAATTAAAGATTTGCAGCCAAAGGGGTACGACCATCTGAAGTGAACGATTATTGAATATGGACTTTGAAGTGGTTTCCAATTCGCCGGACGAGACTATAGAAATTGGTCGTAAAATCGGCGCACAGTTAAAAGGCGGAGAGGTGCTGGCTGTTTGCGGTGAATTAGGCAGCGGCAAGACCCACCTTATTAAAGGTATTGCATCGGGCGCCGGGGCCGGGGACAGCAAGCAGGTTAACAGCCCTACGTTTGTTATAGTTAATGAATATCCCGGTCGGCTGGATATTTACCATATAGACGCCTATCGCCTGGATTCGGTGGGTGAATTTGAGATGACGGGTTTTGATGATTACTGCCGAGGTGATTCAGTGGTAATGATCGAATGGGCCGATAAAATTGAATCAGCACTTGGGGGTGTAAACTATCTTCGGATAGAACTTTCTCATTCCGGGCCAAGCAAACGCAGTATACACATCGAAAATACGCCCGAATATATTGCCTACTGAGGCAGCTGGAAGCGACAGAAAAACGGAACCGCATTCATAAAGTCTGTCTGATTCCTATATTATCGGTGTTAGTAATTTGGCACTGCGAGTTTTGTTTTTTATACTTTCAGTTAGATAGTTAAACAAAGCCCATTGCAGGCTGAATTCAAGTGTTTCTCGGACGTGGGAGTCAGTAAATTTTAAGACTTTTTAGTGTATGAGTGAAATTATCGAAGTGTTTAAGAAGAATCGTTGAAGATTATCGATTAATTGGGAGGATTTACGACAAGCAGATAAAGATTACGTGAAGTTAAGTTCTGTTTCAATCAGGACGATAACTCAAAACAGTATGCAGGTTAGTGTTGTTAGAAACAAGATTGTTAACTTAAGTAAGAGTGAGGGTAAAAAAAATGAAGACACAAAGCGGATTTACATTAGTTGAAAT
>CAZIKS010000163.1:0-8560 GCA_964539795.1 uncultured Pirellulales bacterium | reverse complement strand
GCGCTTAGTATTGACGGCGCAATCTCAATTGTCCCTGCTTTGGGTAATCGCATTTTCAACTATAGGCTTTTGATTTTGCTAAGCAAAAAAATTATCTCGGGCCCGGCCTGTTTTTCCCCGGAACCTCGCGACCTCTATTTCTCATCCAGAATTTCGATACACTTGAATTTCTTGCCTTCCAGAAACTCAAGCGATGCTCCCCCTCCGGTGGATATATGGCTCACCTTGTCCACCAGGCCGAGTTTTTCAAGAGCGCTTGCACTGTCCCCGCCTCCAATCACGCTCCGTGCGCCTTTGTCGGTTACCTCGGCCACCGCTAAAGCGACGGCTTTCGTACCTTCATCGAACGGCGGAAGTTCGAAAACGCCCATCGGTCCGTTCCATACAATCGTCTTTGCGCCGGCGAGTTTCTCGGCAAAAAGCTTCCGCGTCGCAGGCCCGATATCCAGACCCTGCCAGCCGGCTTCTATCTCACCCGTCATCACTTTAAAAGCGGTGCCGGCCTTGATTTCCCTCGCTGCAACAGTATCGACCGGAAGCACTATTTCACACCCCGCATCTTCGGCCTGTTTCAAAAGCACAGTTGCCTTACCAAGAAAATCATCTTCACACAGACTATCCCCGACGCCTTGTCCCCGGGCCTTGAAAAAGGTATAAGCCATCGCACCGCCTATCAATATACTATCGACTTTATGGAGCAGATTTTCAATTACACCTATCTTGTCCGAAACCTTTGCCCCTCCGAGTATCGCCGCAAAAGGCCTCTCAGGATTGCTGACGGTCTCCCCTAAAAACTGCAGCTCTTTTTCAATCAGAAAACCGATAACTCGCGGCTTGCCCTCCATAACCACCGGTACCGTATACATCGAGGCATTGTCCCTGTGCGCCGTTCCGAAGGCGTCATCGACATAGATATCCGCCAGCCCCGCAAACTGCTTCGCAAAATTATCTTTCGCCTCCCGCAGTTGTCTGTCCTCCTTTGCGGCCTTGTCTTTTATAGTCTCTTCGTTGTGGAAGCGAAGGTTCTCAAGCAGCATACAATCCCCGCTTTGGAGTGCTTCTGCCTTTGCCTTTGTATCCTCGCCGATGCAGTCTTCTGCAAAAACCACTTTCTTGCCTAACAATTCCGACAGTCTCTTTGCGACCGGCTGCAATGACAGCTTCTCGTCCACCTTCGCTTCCGGCCTGCCGAGGTGGCTCATCAAAATCAGCGAACCTCCCCCTTCGAGTATCTTTTTTATCGTCGGCAGCGCCTTAACAATTCGGTCGTCGCTGCTAATATTACACTCCGCATCCAGCGGCACATTAAAATCACACCGCATCAGGACGCGCTTGCCCCGCACATCGATATCGGCAATAGTTTTCTTGGCCATTTCTTTGTCCCTTTTCCTGTAAAAAATTAAGAAAAAACAGGGCCTGCTCCGACTGCGAACAGGCCCTTTATGAAAATCCGTTTTACATATCCGCTAATTTTTCCATAATATCAACCGTGCGGTTCGAATAACCCCATTCATTGTCATACCAGCTGATGACCTTAACAATTCTGCCCTTGACCATTGTGCATAGAGAATCGAAAATACTCGAAGCCGGGTCTTGAACTATATCGCTGCTGACTATCGGCTCGTCGCAATAAACTAAAATCCCTTTCATTGGACCCTCGGCCGCCGCTTTAACCGCCGCATTTACTGCATCGACGGTAACGTCTTTTTTCACATTAACCACCAAGTCAACGATACTGCCCACCGGAATAGGCACCCGAATAGCAAAGCCGTCAAGCTTGCCGTCCAGTTCCGGCACTACCTTGCCGATGGCCTTTGCCGCTCCGGTAGTCGTCGGAATCATATTCGCCGCAGCCGCCCGCGCACGGCGAAGGTCGCTGTGAATCATATCGGCCACACGCTGGTCGTTGGTATAAGCATGGATGGTTGTCATAACACCCTGCTCGATGCCGAAAGAGTCATTGAGCACCTTTGCCACCGGAGCAAGACAGTTCGTGGTACAGCTTGCATTTGATACGCATACCGTTTTGCTGGTCATCATATCATCGTTAACCCCTAAAACGATTGTTGCGTCGATATCATCCTTTGCCGGAACGGTAAGGACGACTTTTTTGGCTCCTGCCTTGATATGGTCGCAGTATCCGCCCTTCGGCGATTCTTTCAGGCGGAATATGCCGGTTGCTTCCACAACTATTTCAACGCCCATATCTTTCCACGGCAGCTCAGCCGGGTTCCGAACAGCCAGCACCTTGATAGCCTTGCCGTTGATGACCAGCTCGCCGTCGCCGGCCTCCACTGTTCCCGACCATTTACCCATCACCGTATCATATTTGAACAGATGCGCAAGGGCCTTGGCGTCGGCAAGGTCATTGATTGCCACCAATTCCAAATCGCCCTGTCTTTGCATAATAATCCTCGCCACCGCTCTGCCTATCCTGCCGAACCCGTTAATTGCAACCTTTGTCGCCATCGATAAATCTCCTTTTTTTACTATTATAATCAGGTTTTTTGCTCTTTCAGGGCCTTTACCTCACAGGGAGAGCTTTTCTCTCACGCAGCCCCGAAACGCACGAACGGCTTACTTTATGGACTACCTCCCCCATTGTCAAGAACTTCTTGCCAACAATCCTCTTCCGCCTCAAAATCCAATTTGGCGGGATTTTCCCGGAATTTTTATGTAACATATCCGAATCTCGCGCAATTATATCTGTGACAATGGTTGGTCTTATGGCAAAAGTTCAAAAGCAAACAGATAGCGATGATTTGGTCCTGAGGGCACGCACCGAAGCAGAAGCCCTCGGGCAGCTCTATGAGATGTATTACCGGCGCATTTTCCGATTTTGTGTGCACAGGCTCTTTAACAAACAAATAGCCGAAGACGTAACTTCTACGGTCTTTCTGCAGGTAGCACGCCGCATTCACAGCTTCAAAGGCCGAACTGAAGACGATTTTCGAAACTGGCTCTACGCCCTAACAGCCAACCATACCAACGCTTACATAAGAAAATCGTCGCGCCGAAAACAACTGCTCGCCGAAGTCGCAGCCGCAATGACAACTGCCGAAAGCGCCGCTGACGACCCGCCCGGGCCGGACTGGCCGACGCTTTATGCTGCTATTTTGAAACTAAAGCCGACGCACCAGACCATTGTCACGTTAAGGTTCTTTGAAAACGCCGACTTTGAACAAATCGCTAAAATCATAAACGCCAGGGAGGCGACCGTGCGTGTAACATTGCACAGAATTCTAAAGAAGTTGAAAAACCATCTTACTGAACCTGTAGATGGGAGGGCATAAAAATGTTTGAAAATGATTCTGACCTCAAAAAAATTGTCAGCCGGCTCGATATCGACACCGACCCAAACCCTGACCACCGTGACAGCCTGCGCCAACAAATGCTCTCTCTTTTCCAGCAGACCCAAAAAAGTTCTTCGCACGCACCCTCCTGGCAATTCATTGGGAGAACAATTATGAAAAAACCAATTATAAAACTCGCCGCCGCGGCGGTAATAATTATTGCAGTGCTTATCGGCGTACATCACTTCGGCAGTTCGATTGACCCAGCATCCGTCGCTTGGGGGAATGTACTTAAACGGATCTCCCAGGTTGATTATGTGCATTTCCATAAAATAAATTGCAGTAACAAGGGTGTTAGAGGTGTTTTTGAAGGTTGGAGTTCCGGCGGAAAGATTGTTTACCGGGAACACGACGGTAGGATGACTTATGATGATGGCCAGATTGTCCAAGGCTTTGACATACATAAGACTCCCCTTGGGAAGCATCCCTCGCCTTCGACAATCGGCCAGAGTTTATTTGAAACATTAAGCAGGGGGTACTTGTCGACAGATAACAAGCAGTTCATCGAACAAGTACCGGCCAATGTTGGCTATGATTTTCTGATATACACATTTGACACGCCTCAAGAAGATAGCGATTGGCTGGAGGGTGTGTCTGTTACAGTAGGCAAAAATTCCTTACTCCCGGTCCAGATTAAGATATATTATAAATGGTCGGATGGAGAAGGTGGCATTGAAGAGCAAGGGTATTGGCTTATTATTTTTGACTACGAGGCCACTGAAAGACACACGGAATTCTTTGAACCGCCGACATCCAGTGAGCCCCCTCACGGCAAGGGCGAAATCGTACTTGACGGTGAAGAGGTCATGATAGATATTTCTGGTGCGCTTGGAATTAAAGCAGCGATTGTTCGTCTACATGACGAATACGATGGCCAAAACGATAGATTACCTTTATCGTACCGCCAGAAACATGAAAGCCGTAGCGCATCGGCATTTTGGCTGGATGTGACATTTATCACGCAGGAAGGTCTTAGAAGTATAACGGCCGACAATATAACAACGGGATTAAACGTAGGTGGTAGTTGTGGTCTGGGTGCTGATAATTGGGCTGATGGGAAATATCGTAATATTCGTTTTACGCCCATGGTAAGACCCACCGACAGGGAGGGAATATATACCATTGAAATAAGCTGTTGGCTTAGAACCAAATAGATTCATTTTTCAGCAGAACCTGATTCATAAATTACAGGCCGGGCTTAGCAGCTCGGCCTTTTTTATTAAGTCCCGGCCGCCACTCACCACCCCTCGCTTCAGGCGAGGAGACCTCCAACAAACACGCCCGCTACCCAACTTCTTTTAAATACCGCCCTTAAAGTCAAAAACACTCTGAAAATGGGTCATCACAAGGAATTTACACTTGACATATTCTCCGTAGGTCATAACAATTTAGCGGACAAAGAGGCGATTAAACTTTATGGACTTGGTCAAATAGTGAATAATAATTTGAAGGAGGCTTGTTATGGACTGTCCTCGATGTGGTCTTTCGCTTTCGCAGCAGGAATATGAAGGTGAAAACATCTCTTTCTGCACCACCTGCTGGGGCCACTGGCTGACACGAAGCCAGCTTGACAATATCGTGAAAAAGGTGCAGTACAAATTTAGCAAGTACGAAAGAGATACGGTTTTAACGACAATGACACGAGAAGGTGACGTCGACCGCCAGGGTTCAGAAAAGCAAACCATCAACTGCCCGGAATGTGACAAACCGATGGAACGCAAAAAGTATGAATCGAGATGCCCGGTAAAAATCGATGAATGTCCGGAGCACGGCATCTGGCTGGATACCGGAGAGATCAAAGACCTGCAAATTTTTGTCGAAAAGCACGTACTGAAAAACTAAGTTTCTCTGGTAACATATTGCGTACTTTCGAAAGCTGAGAATAAAGAGAGCTCAGCGCCGAAGCTGGCTGTGGTCATGCTAATGAGGAAAGCTATCCTCTGAAAATTCAATGAAGACATTGCATTTTTCTCTCTGATGTGCTATGCTTTCCACCGCAAAATTGTAGTTACGGCGTGGCCGTAATTCTATATATGAGAGGGTTTTTATGAAATGCAGCAAATGCCTGACAGAGGTTGCCGATAACGCTAGGTTTTGTCCGCAGTGCGGCTGCAGCCAGGCCGACATAGACCGTTTGCGGCAGCGATGCCTGGCCAATGTAAAAAAGTGCGAGCAGGCTGTGAGTGCCGGTGAGGGCAGCAGGACTTACATCCGCCGGAACTTTGACAACCGGCTGGTAGAATGGACACAAGCGGCTGAACTTGGCGTTCGAGAAGCACAGTGGTTGCTTGCAAGATGTTACGATGAAGGTTTCGGTGTCGAAAGAAGCGATTTACCTGCCATCAGTTGGCATATTAAAGCTGCTGAGCAGGGGTATCCTCCTGCACAAAATCACCTTGGTTCCTGTTATCTCAATGGAAACGGTGTGCCGCAGGATAATGCTGAAGCGGTTAAATGGTATCACAGGTCGGCTGAACAGGGCTATGCTATTGCAAAGGCCAATCTAGGATGGTGCTATGACACCGGCAGTGGAGTTGCCCAGGACGAAGCCGAAGCTGTAAAATGGTATTGTGAAGCTGCCGAACAGGGCGATTGCACCTCGCAGTTCAATCTTGGTGTCCACTATGAATGGGGTAGCGGCGTAGAGCAGGACAAGCAGGAGGCGATAAAATGGTATCGCAAAGCTGCTGACCAAAGATACGAAAAGGCTGCTGATGCTTTGGAAAGGTTAATCAGCGAAGTCGAAACTGAAAAGAAGGACAAGGAAGAAAAGGCCAAAGCTGCTGAAGAGCGTTTTCTAAAGGCCTGCAGAGAGGTTTTGGCCGAAGGCACACTATCCCTTTACGACTGCGACAGACTCAGGGTTTTGGGCGGGTCACTTGAGGTATCTGAGCAGCTAAGAAAGCAGTTTTTTGAGCGCGAGAAGAAAATTTTCCTGCAGAGTCAAAAAGCACAACAAGGTAAAGGTGCTGAAATCAAGTTTCGTATCGCTTGTAAAAACGCTATTAGTGATGGCAAAGTCACCCGTAGCGAAAAGGATGAGCTAAGAAAGCTTGGCAAGTCTTTGAAGCTGTCCAAAGCGGTTATGAAGCGTCTCTTCGATGAAGAGCGAAGAGTTTTCACAGTAAGTCAAAAGGTACAGCCGACCAGGAGCGTTGAATCGCAGTTTCGCAAGGCGTGCAGGAAAGTCATGGCTGACGGCAAGTTGACACCAGAGGAAGAAAAACAATTAAAAGGTCTGGCTAAATTCTTCAAAATGTCAAACGAGGTTATGAAACAGATATTTACCGATGAGGTGAAGCTTTGCCGTCAGGGCAGCAAGCATACACCGACCAAAAAAGCGGTTCTACAGTTCAGCAGGGCCTGCAAAATGGCTCTGGCCGATGGTAAAGTGACGCCTGAGGAAGAAAAACAATTAAAAAGTCTGGCTAAATTCCTGAAGATACAAAAAGAGACCATGAAGCGGATATTTGGTCATGAGGCAAGGGTTTATAAGAAGACACATTAAAGCCTCCGCTCATCACAGCTGCAAGCCCAACCACCCGCCGAACTGCAAACTCCAGCTCGCGAAGCGCGTGGACTATCAGTGGTTCCACGAAATCTGGAGTATACTTGCCCTGACACTTACTTACTGTTTTCTAACATTCGCAACCGGCCTGACCATCTTCGCAAAAAGAGACCTAAACGCCTGATTTCTCTTCACATCTTCCCTCTGGCTTATCTTTTATCTTTTCCCACCAAATTTCCTTTCGTGCTCAATTAAATAACCTGTCAGGATGAAGCTATAACCCACTTGAGTTGCTGCTTTGGGCTGTCTTCTCGCGAAGTTTACCCCTTATGGGGGCGCCGAATTCATCCTGACAGTTCAACCCAGAATACAAATCTCTCCATTCACCGTTTGTGCTGCCTCCAGTTCGGACTATCCTTATTTTCTCCGGTGCTGCGCACCTACAAAATACTGTATGTTGCTCATTGCGGCCTACGGTAGCACCTCGGCCGCCGGCCGATTTTTATTTGAGCGGTCATTGCGAAGGAGCCGAAGGTGACTGCGGCAATTTTCCTTATCACTTACTTTCTTGCGATGCTTGCTTATCTTTTATACTCTTCCAATTTTAATGCCGCCAGTTTTAACTGGTGGTCCTTTACTTTTCCGATTTCAATACCACCTGTTTTAACTGGTGGATGGTAGTTCCTCAAAGCTTCTCTGGGGTGCCTCGCCCTTACGCCGTTGATATAGCCCTCGGCTCCGCCGGGGGTTTTATCCGCTGCCCCTGTGCCATAGGTGCCTGTACCCAACGTGGTACGGGGCATTTTTCTCCCAAATGAGGGCAAAGCCCTCACGTATTTAGCCCGGTCCTCTGGGCCGGGGTGCTCTCTATATTTACATCGGTGTGAGCATAATATAGGACGGTCCACCTTATTTTTGGTTTCTCCGGGAGTGTTTATTATATTTTAATTAGTTTTAAGAAGCGCCCGGGAATCGGCTTTAACAAATGAGCATGAAAGATTATAGGTACTCTTAAACCGACTTTTTAGCAATACCCTTATATCAAATCGTATCGGGTTGCTAATCACGAAAGAGGAAGTTATTATGACAGCACAAAAAAGCTTATGTATAGGTGTTTTACTCATAACCTTGTTCCTTATCACGGCCATTCTCACCGGCATTAACTGGATTAGTTCCATTGAGCAAAATCCTGAGCAGGCCTCCTTGGACAAGCCTTATCTTCGACAGATTCACTCGCCATTCTTGCAAAAGGAACTTTGGCAAAACTATCCGTCCGTCCCTGCTTTTGCTCAGCTTATACACATTCCTGCTTTGGTCTCGGCCGGTGTTCTTCTTTTGATGGTATGTATCTCGCTGGGCTACAAAAGGCATTGCTCTTCTATTGGTATAGGATTGGGATGCCTCGCCGTCGGCTTAATGCACTATCTGGTGGCAACCTGGGCGCTCTCCGGCGGAGGGTTTTTCGGATATACTCCTCGGATATGGGTTGATGTTGCCCTGCTGGGGTTGCTCTATTCTTCTGCCGCTTGTGCCTTATTCGCAGCCATGGACGTCTTAAGTATCGGCATCATCAAAACCCAAAAATGACCCATTCACCCATTTTGATTTACCCCGCCATAATATTGCTGTTTTGTTTAGCCACCTGTGCCTTAGCAGGATTTCGCATGAAGTCGTCTTCATGCCACCTTCCTAAGGAATA
>CAZIKS010000162.1:0-8602 GCA_964539795.1 uncultured Pirellulales bacterium | reverse complement strand
GGTTTGGGTGGGCTGGTTCGCTTGCTGAGGATGTGAGCTGTTGTTGCCGGAGGCGAGTATGCGGAGTCTCGCTGCGCTCGAGGCTGAAGGTTAATGTAGAATCCTCGCTCAAAAGAATTAATAGTGGAGTGGATATATTGGATAGAAAAAGTCGGCGGCAGAAGAAGGAACGACTTTCTGATGGGTTGTTGATTGAAGCCAGGGGAAGGAGTGAGATGTTGTTGGATGATGGGGTAGCTAGGTGGTTGGCTAGGGTGAGTGGAGGGCGTTGGTTGGTGTTGGCGGCGGGATCTTCCTCACTGGTGGCGAGTCGTGAGGTGTGGTTGGCTAGGGTGGGTGGTTGTGGCAGGTGGTGGACGGGCGTTGGCGGCGTGGCCGCTGAAGGTTGGCCTGGCGGACGTATGGTTTTGGCTGGCGCGGGCGGTTGATTGTGGCCAGCGGGAGTTTGCTCGCCGGTGGTGAGGCGATAGTGGATAAGAAAAAGGGCTGGGAGTGTCTTAGCTCTCAGCCCTTTGGTTTTAATTTGGCTGGTCAGGGGGTTATTGATTTTTCAATAAGCGCCACCTGCGTTGCTGTTGGCGGCCAAGTATAGTTAGAAAGCTGGAGCCGTAAAATTGTTGGCCGGTATTTAAGCTGCCAATAACCTGTATATCCACGAGGCCGTTATCCGGGACGGCGGTCATAAGTTCGGCCTTGTCATAAAAAAGAAAAATACGGGTGCGCTTGCGGCCTTTTTGGCCTTGCTCGAAGGTATATTGTTTTATCGGTTCGAGAGGACCGGGATAGAGCAGGACAGGGGAGTCCTGGTCAATCTGGTCTTTGGTTATGCCTTCGGGCAACTGCATCCAGGCCATAACTTTTTTCATTTGGTTGTGCCGATTGATTACCTGCGGCAAAATCCGCAACCGTGATTGTATGTAATTAGCCTCATAAGCGCCCATATCGATACGGCTGTTAATTATGCGCGGGTAGCCGTCGAGGTCGGTTTCGTTTGGTGCAGGTACATAACACGGGTCGCCGGCATCAATACAAAGCGAACCGGGGAGGAGGTGATAATCACCCTCAACCCAGAAATCGTCCTCGTCATCTTCCGGTGTACCATTTGCATCCCAGAAACCAAGGTCGGCGAAACAGGGGTCGGTATCAATATTGCCTTGGCCCGGCCAGCCGCCCTGGATATCACTAAAGCTGACTGTAATTGTAGAACCGTCATCATTAAATATTTCATCACCCCCGTTCCACAGGATGCAGTTGGTTAACTCAAGATTGCTCTTAAGAAGCCAGTAGGCTTCACAGGTTAAAGCACTTCCTTTAGTGGCTAAATTGTCAGCAAGTGTACAGTTTGTAATTATCGGGCTGCTTCTATAACACCGGATACCTCCGCCCCTATCGAGTGAACTGTTTCCTGTGATACTGCAATTTCTAATTGCAGGACTACTTCCTTCACAACAGATACCGCCGCCGAAATTATTAGCTGAATTACCTGCAAGCGTGCAGTTGGAAATCATAGAGTTGTAACCATGATCGCAAGACTCCGAATAACAATACACACCACCGCCTTCGTCTGCCGAATTGTTGCTAATCATACAATTGTTAATCATATAGATAGTGTCCTGAATTGAAATTCCACCGCCACGGGAAGCCTCGTTGCTGGTGAAAGTACAGTTGTTGATTGACAAGGAATTATAATAGCCGCCACGACAGGAGATTCCACCACCGGAAGAAGCCGAATTGTCGCTGAAAGTACAGTTGTTGATTGACAAGGAAATATAAAAGCCGTGACAGCCGATTCCACCGCCGGAATAACCCGAGTTGCTGTTTATAGTACAATTGCTGACGGTTAATAAGGTGCTATCCCGACAAGAAATACCGCCGCTACCATCTTGCCCAGCCGAGTTATTGCTAATCGTACAATTATTAATCAAATAGATACCATCCATAACCGAAATGCCTCCACCAGAGCCGCCGCGGCTGTGTAAGATCGTGTTGCCCCTGATGTTGCAGTCGGAGATTGTTATGTTGGCACGATTGCATAAAATGCTACCACCGGCTCCGATCTTACTATAGCCATTAGTAACCGTAAAACCGGTCAAATTCGAGTTTGTAGAAATGTTGCCATAGAAGTAGAAAGCTGTATGTGGTTCATCTTCGCTGCCATTGCAATCAATAATACAGTTCTCCGGGCCGTTCTCGCTGCGAACAGTAATACCTTTTCCGTCTACTTCAATATCGCGATTGCCATCGCCGGTGTACGTGCCGTCAGCTACCAGAACCATATCGTAATCATTGGCTGCATCCACAGCCGCCTGAATAGTATCGAAATGTCCCGGAACCTGTAATATTGCTCCTAAATTCAACTCAACCTGAACTGTTACCGGGTTGTTGGCTGCATTGGAATCCACCACCGTTAAAGTGCAGCTATAGAAACTAGTCTCTAAATCATTAGTGTCAACCGTTAAAGTAACCTCGTTAATATTTCCGGATGAAGTCCCATTTACCGGTGATACGTGTAACCAGCCACAATCCTCGGCAATTTCCCAGTTGAGCGTCCCGCCGCCGCAATTTCTTATCGATAAAGTCTGTGTAATAATTTCAGGCCAATCATTGCGGAAGCAAAAGCTGGCCGAAGAAACCGCAATTGTTGGCTCTTGATGATTAAACTCATATGCGCCCATATCAACGATAGCATTTCCATCACCGTCACCGTCCAGAACACGTGGATTCCCATCAATATCTGTCGCAGGCAATCCACCGGCAGGTGCGTTTGTTCCCGTATCGATACAGGCTGAGCCCGGCATAAGGTGGTAATCGCCTGAAAAGGCAAAACCATGTTCAACATCGATATTGCCCTGGCCCTTCCAGCCGCCTTGAATATTGCTATAGGTAACGCTTTCAACCGAGTAAATCTGTTCAGGGAAATTATCCCGGATAATGCAGTTGGTGATTGTTCCCCCAAAACACACCCCGCCTCCGATTCCATTACCACCGCTTCTTAAAATATTATTGGCAATTGTGCAGTTAGTAATAATAGTTTTGCTTTGCAACCCGACACAGTAGATTCCCCCGCCGCCAGTTAGGACAGGTGTAAAGTTATTATCGACCGTGTTTCTGCTAATAATGCAATTGGTGATTGTCGAATCGCTACCTGTGCAAAATATGCCCCCGCCACTATACTCTGCCGAATTCTCACTGATTGCACAGTCACTGATAGTTGGACTGCTATCCCAGCAGTTGATTCCACCACCTTCCATAGCCGAGTTGTTCCAGATAGTACAGTTGCTGATGGTTGGACTGCTATCCCAGCAGTGGATCCCACCGCCGCCAGTGGAGATAGTTATCGAGTTATTGGCGACCATGTTTTTGCTAATAATGCAATTGGTGATTGTCGAATCGCTTCCTGCGCAAGATATGCCCCCGCCACTATACCTTGACGAATTCTCACTGATTACACAGTCGCTGATGGTTGGACTGCTATCCAGGCAGTAGATTCCACCGCCGCAGCCGGCGTGCCCATAACCAAATGCATAACCGTTAATAATCGTGACACCGCTTAAAACAGAGTTTGCATCTTCACCACTATGAAAATAAAAGCCGCGATGTGGCTCAACTTCGCTGCCATTGCAATCTATGATACAGTTCTCCGGGCCATTTTCGGATTTGACTGTGATGGCCTTGCCGAGAAAGTCAATGTCGCGGTTACCATCGCCCGTATAAGTGCCATCAGCGACCAGAACTGTATCATCATTGACGGCTGCATCTATAGCCACCTGTATGGTGTCGTAGTCGTCCGGAACCAGGCGAGTTGCCGCCGGCGCAAATGCCGATACAGCCAACAAAACAATAAGGCTTAATAAAATTCTCTTTTCCATTTTTCTGCCCTTTCAAAAGTTAATGATAAAAATATTATGACGGCCGGGCCACGCACCCGTACCGGTTTTATTTGAATTGGGATTGTTTGCACTTTGTTAAGCTGAGTTCCAAAACCACGCCTTCTTTAATTATTCTTTAACAGGATGCGCAAAAACGGATTTCTGTTCCCTGAATTCTGTTTTTTACGCCTTAAACCCTAAGCGCAGCAGTAATACAAAAAACCAGGGCTAATTTTGGAATGGCCGGTTCGGTATGATAAAAGGGGTACGAACTTATGATAACAAACAAAAAAATATTATAATAAAACTTTTTGAGCCTGCCTTATTCCCTTTTCACCTTTCACTTTCTTTTTCTTATACTCTTATTTTACAACAAAAGATGCAAATTATGCAAGGAAAATCCGGGATTTTTTTAATTTTTTTCTACAATTTTTTACCGATTAACCCTTTTTGCGTTTTCTAATCAACGCCCAAGCCATGCCGGCTGGGGCCAGTACCAATACAGCCAAACAAACCATAAATGCCAATAAAATGCTCCAAATCCTTTTTGCCATTTTCCCGTCCTTTCAAGAATTTCCGGAAAAACTGGAATCTGCTATGTATTAGTGTGTTGAAAACACCATTTATGACGTTTTTTTTGTAAAATTAGGAGAATTTTTGAAAAAATAGGGGTAAAATCTGCGATTTAGCTGCAAATTACGATCTATAGGGGCTGCAGTGTCGGGGTTTAGAAGTTTTCGATTATTGCGGCTGTGTGGACGGCGATTAGCATAAGGTAATCCAAATCACTTGCTCCATAGTGCTCCTGTGCCATAGTGTTGTCAACATACAAAACGCCAAAACATCCTGAAGGACTGACGAGCGGGGCTATCATTGCAGAGCGGACTTTTTCATCGGCCAATTTAGCCGGCACTCTCGGGTAGAGGAGAAATTGACCAGTTTCGACGGCTTGGGTGATTTTGTCTTTTAGTTTCAAGTCATTTAGCTGTACGGCCGGGCCGCTTCGCTGTTTCCCTGCGTGACATGTCATCGGGCCGTCAGGTCCACTTCTCAAAGCACACCAAACCCGAGTGGCACTAAGCTGCCTTGTTATAATGCTCAGCAAAACCATAAGCACCTGCTCGATGCCATCGACCCGGCAGATTTCCCTTGTGGCCTGCACAAAATCTTTTGCCCTTTTTCCGGGCAATCTAATCGCCGGGGCGTGGTCGGAATCCACTTTTCTCACTATAATCCTGTGGTCCTCTGACAATGCGAGCGTGTCTTCGAGGTGAATCGGTTTTTGCTCAGTGGAATCTTTTTTCAGGTCCACTTCAATAATAAAATCAGCAATATGCACAATGTCACCATCTTTGATTTGAGTTTTCTGAATCGGCTTGTCATTGAGATATGTCTTGTTAATTGACTTGAGGTCTTCAAGAATCCAATCTCCGTCCTTAGAATTGAAGATAACGGCGTGCTGTCTTGATATGGCTTCATCTCCGAGGAAGACCTGGCTGTGGGTGTGTCTTCCGATGTAAACAGGTCCCTTATCGAAATGAAATTCGTTTATGACCTGGTCATTACGTTTGACAACCAAACGCATATATTCTCCTCCCTGGTCTTAATCGGGAATTTATTATTCTATTCTCAATTATTTGTGTTGTTTTGTCAAGTAAATAATTTCGAAAAGGGCATAAAAAAACTGCCCGTTCCTTCGTGTTATATAGTTTGATTTGTCTATCAGCGCCTTGAGGCGTTGATGATTTCTTCTACTCACGAAAGTTACGAGCAGCTACAAGGATAATCGGCAAATCACAAAGTCAAACTTGACAAATTCCCAAGGGGGTAATTTATATACAATGTTATAAGCCAAATACGCTGTTTTTCGTGATAAATCTGTAATACATGCAAGTGGCTTTTTGGGCTCAGAACAGGGGCAGAACATATTTTTCATTCACAGATGCACGGCTTTAGCGTATAATCTAAAGGTTATGGCTATTACGGCTTTGAAAAGAGCCAGTCAGCCGTTTTTGGATTCTGTGGTGTTATTCTGGATA
This sequence comes from uncultured Pirellulales bacterium, assembly GCA_964539795.1. GTDB lineage: Bacteria > Planctomycetota > Phycisphaerae > Sedimentisphaerales > Anaerobacaceae > CAZTKW01. The sequence goes on along the minus strand of CAZIKS010000162.1, from coordinate 2,694 downwards.
AAATGTGCATAAGAAGGCGTTTCAAAAAGGTAGTGTGACGAGCTAAACTCAAAAAGTGAGCTTAATTGCTGATTTTGCCTAACTAACGGTGGTTTCAAGTATTAAATTTTCCGCCAAATTTGGCGGTATTCGTTGAACTGTGCCGAATAATAACATAATGTATCGGCCATTTATAACGGTGTATTGATTAACAGGGGCCCAGATGGAATTGATAAAGAAAATCAAAGAGTCCGAAAAACAAGCCGAGGAGATTATCGAGCAGGCGAAAGCTGAGGGGGCCAAGAAGGCGGAAGAGAACCGGTCGAGAAGAGTTGAGATATTGGCAGAAGCCGAGCAGGAAAGAAAAAAAGCGATTGAAGCGGCAGTATCGGCAGCTGAAACCGAAGGGGTCGGGGAAATCAAAGAACTTAAAAAACAAGCAGAAAAGGACCGTCACCAATTGCGTGATGAAACGAGTAGTAAAACGGCCGATGCAGCGGCAAAAGTAATGGATTACTTACGAGGTTAACTATGGCCATTTCTCAAATGGCAAAAGTGATGATTGTCAGCCATCGCACGGAAGCAACGGAACTTCTGGAGTCGCTACAGCACAACGGGATTTGCCAGATATTAAACGCCGAAGAGGCAATGGTAAGTAAGGCCTGGCCTGAACTCGGCACGGCTGCTGAACGACCCAGAGAAATCGAAGATCTATTGGTGCGGCTTACGAAAAGCACTGCATTTCTGAAAACTTACTCCAAACCGGCTAAAGGTCTGGCCAGTATGCTTGCTCCGCGCACTGTTATAGACGAACAATCATACCATAATACCGTCGCAGATGAGGAAATCTTAGGTATTGTCGAAGAGTGCGAAGAAATCGAAGGGACGATAGAAAAACTCCTGGCTGAAAGCGAACACCTGGCCGGGACTCTTGAAATGCTTGGGCCGTGGTTATCCTTTGAAACATCAGTGGAGGAACTCGGGCAACTTAAAACAGTAAAATGCCTGACGGGTCTGCTGCCGATGCAGAAGTTCGAGGAAATTGCGGAAGAAGCAGACCATCTTGGGGCGATAATAGAAGCAATAGGTACAAATAATAACCAGCAGGCCTGTCTTGTCGTGTGTCTTAATGAGAATGCGGCAGACGTCCAAAAGCTGCTGCGCTCGGCGGATTTCGAGACGGTCAATCTCGAGACGATGGTCGGAACAACAGCGGACTTAATAAAACAAAATGATGAAGAACTGAATGAAATAAAAAAACAACTACACAACCAATATGAGAAAGCGGCGTCGCTGTCAGATAATCTTTTGCAATTGGAAATACTTTGCGACCACTACGGAAACCTGTTGAATCGTGAACAGACCAAAAGCACGGCGCCGGCGACTGAACAGACCGTAATTCTGGAAGGATGGGCAAAAGAAAAAGATTACGGCCGGCTGGAAAAAATCGTGTCAGGTTTCGGGGCTTCGAGTGTTACAAGTGTCGAACCGGCTGAAGGTGAAGAGATACCGGTTGAAATCGAAAACAACAATGTTATAAAGCCGTTTGAAGTGATAACCCGCCTTTATGGTATGCCGCAGCACTTTGATGTTGACCCGACCGTATTTCTGGCACCGTTTTTTGCATTGTTTTTCGGATTGTGCCTGACCGATGCCGGTTACGGTCTGACAATGATTGCCGTTGCGATTTATTTCGTAAAAAAGGTACAAGGCGATAAACGATTCGGATATTTGTTCCTGACGTGTTCGATACTCACGTTGATTTGCGGTGCATTGATGGGGGGGTGGTTCGGGGATGCAGTTCAGAAGTTCATCCCTGCATTAGAACCGCTCAGGGTGAAGATGATGCTGTTTGACCCTATGCAATATCCTCTGAGGTTTTTCGCCCTGTCACTTGTCCTGGGATATGTTCAAATTATGTTTGGTTTATTGGTAGCATTCGTTCATGATTTAAAAAGAAAACTCTACGTAGCTGCTGTTTGCAACAGGCTAATCTGGGTGATTATATTGAATTGTGTCCTTGCATTTGCATTAGCCAAAGTCGGGAAATTACCGCCTCAGCTTAGTTCTGTATTTGGATATACAGCTTTGGTTTCGGCGGGAGTTATACTTTTGTTCAGTGAACGACAGGGCGGTTGGGGTGCACGAATTGGAATTGGTTTTTATAATTTGTTCAGCGGCTTATTTTATATTGGAGATGTTCTAAGTTATCTAAGACTAATGGCATTAGGGCTGGTTACGGCGGGGCTGGCAATGGCTGTAAACCAAATCGCCGAACTGGTTTCCGGTTGGCCCTTCGGAACCGGTTTGATTGCCGCCACTATAATACTTGTCGGGGGACACGTATTCAATCTTGCCATAAACGCTTTAGGGGCATTTGTACATACGCTGCGGCTGCAATATGCCGAGTTTTTCCCGAAGTTTTTCGAAGGTGGTGGGTTACCCTTCAAGCCGCTTGAAAAAAAGTATAAACACATCTATATCAGGAAAACGGTAAATTAATCAGTTTAACGGAAGAAAGGCAGGTTAGAGATGGAATATGGAATGGCAATAGCTTTGTGTGGTGTCGGCTTTGCGGCTTTCATAGCCGGCATCGGCTCCTCAATCGGCATTGGCATTGCCGGCAGAAGCGCAACAGGAGTGCTTAGTGAAAAGCCGGAAAGATATGGCCAGATGTTTATTATGGTGGTTCTACCGGGGACTCAAGGGCTTTAT
>CAZIKS010000161.1:0-8665 GCA_964539795.1 uncultured Pirellulales bacterium | reverse complement strand
GATTATTCCTTAGGAAGGTGGCATGAAGACGACTTCATGCGAAATCCTGCTAGGGCACTATGTTAAAAGCTGGCATAAATATTATATAATTTTGATAAACACGGATACTTGGGGAACAGGGGCAGAGCAGTTGAGAAGTAGAGCAGTTGAACAGTAGGAAAAAAATAGTTCCCTTCGGCAAGCTGAGGGTAAATTTACTGGAGGAAGCAACAGTGGTGTGTGGATAGTTGGCGGGTCGTAGCTGTTTTTGCCGGAGGCGGATGTTTCGTAGTGCGTTGTGCGTATCGCGTATATCGTAGGAGGAGGCCGACAAGTAGGCGTTTTATGTTGACAAAATGACTGTTAATCGGTGATTTTGTTGGAAAAAGGGTTGTGTTTTGTGGAGGAAAATTAATTTAAAATGGTTTGACAAGGTCTGAAAAGCGGGGATATAATTGGGCTGCAACTTTGAGAAGACCACGCAGTGGAGTTTTGGTATAGTCGATATTGTGGGAGATGCTAAATTGCTATTACTGATTTTTATTTCAGTTATTGGTCTGGTGCTAAGTGCCGCCATTCATCTTTGTACGAATTTACATATTTATAATGTACCAAGAGGAGTAATGACATTTATATGCCTGGGTTCTGCTATTGTAATGTATCCGGCTATTATCATCTCTAAGAAAATGTGTGATGAAGCTGGCGGAAAGGAATTCAGGAAAACTATTTTTGAAGCTTGCCCTAAATGGATGTCAACTTTGACAGGTATTTTGATTGTGTATGCTTTAGGCGGACTTGCATTTTTTATTTTCAAGAGATATTTCACAGGCGCAATGGTAACCAATGAGAAAGAGGTTGTTGGCGGTAGTTTTCAAGGTTTTGCAGGACATTTCATGGCACTCTACGCCCTGGCTTTTTCAATATTATATTCCTGCAGAAGTTTGAAAAAGAAAAGTAAGATAGCATAGAAAATTTCAATAAAATGTTTCAATTTTAGTTCCTTGACAAAAAATGTGTTTACGGCAATGGGCAGACTCAGAGGTTCGGCCGGTGGATATGGCATATTTTATTGATTGGACGAGAGAACTTTGGCAATAAAAAGGTCAACAGAATGACTGTCTTTTGGAGAACTTGAGATGAATAGAAGACTATTATTAGGGAAGGGAGATGATATAAACAAGCTTGCTTCTAAGTTGTCAAGGTCAGATAAAGTAAACAGCTTTGATGATGATGATAAAGAGTGTGGGATATTAGCTCATAGCTTAAGTGATCTTGAGGGGGCATTCTCTGCGTTCTTAGATATACACCTTCCGAAGCTGATGGCAGAAAATATAGACGCAGAAGAGATTGAAGATATACTATTTGATATTGGACAAGACTTTAATCACATTCTTTATCATATAAAAACCCCCAGGTACTTCAGGCATATGCTGCTAAATAATAGTGGTGGTTAGCGGTTTTTTCAGAGGAAATAATTTTGAGGGATTTAAATTTGATGACAATTTTGATTTTGGGTATTATATGGTTTGAAAAATGAGAAAAATAGTTTGCCCCCTGTCGGCAAGATGTCTTTAGTTTTCGATTGAATTACTAGAAGCTTTATCGGAAGATATTCAAGAACGGGACCGGTATAATACAGAAGAATAGTTTTCGTGTTTAGAAAATTGGGATTCAGTAAATTGAGTGATATTAATCAACGTAATCCTATGAAGTACCTCGTGTATTTTGCCTTATTTGGATTATTGATTGATATTGGTGGAATATACATGGATACATCTGCCAAGGATTTTGCTTCTATAAATCCCCTCGCACCACTCCGAATTGTATGTTTGCTGACTTTCTTATACCTTTATGTCAAGCAGTCGAAATATGCTTGGCATGTCATAATGGCACCAATGCTTTTGTATATTCCAATCTACTGGCTCCTTCGAGTTCAAGGCATTCATTTTCAACAGCAAGAATTTGCAACAAAAGATTTAATTACACTGGCAGCATGGTTAGTCATGCTTTTGTATATGATAGCAATAAGATCTCAATATATGGACTTTTTAACTTCTAAGGACAAAGAAGAGCTTTAAGCCCATGCGATTCATAGGAGATGGTGACAGATAGTTTGATAGAGATATCCGCTTTTTTAACCTGAGCCATCAGAAGAAGATAAAGATAAATGAGATTAACAAACAGCAACGAGAAGATTGTCGCCCAGCATGGTGGCAGTTATAAAACGGACATCTGCTTTTATCTGCACGATAGATTAGGCAGCGTTCGGCAGGTCATTGACCCTAACGGCGATGTGAAAAACCGCTATACCTATAAGCCGTTCGGTTTGGTGTATTAGGCTGGGACGGAAGAGTGGTTCCCTAAATGAAAAGTTTTAAGAGGAGTAGAACATGATATACATCCCTCGTGTGTCAGGCGGTGTTAAGGGGGTGTTGAATATTTTTCCTGAAGGCCTGCAGTATATAGGTCCTGCGAAGAGATATCTTTTTAAGTGGAGCAAAATTAGCAATATATTTCCCTGGAGGCATTTTAATGTTCTGACCGTTATCGATGACACCGAAATAATCGAGGGACGCGTTTTTGGAGATAGAAAACACGGAAATTCATGGAAAAAGATGGATTATATTTTCAAGATTTGGGGAGAAAAGATTGAGGAGAGTATGGAGGAAGTGTATTTCAAGTACCCTTCGTGGTGCAGGGAAAAAGAAGTTATATTTCGCAGAGAGAATGTCTGCTGGGGATTCGGGGGAGGATTAGTTATCCTTATAATGGTTTTAGCAGCGATGCGAAGCGAGAACTGGTGGCCTTTACAATTTGGAGACGATTGGCCAATAGCAATGGCGTTTTTGTTTGCCATTTATGGTTTTATTTTAGGGGGAGTAAATTGGATAAAACTCAAACAAAAAAATATTAGCCAAATTGAAATTGGCGATTCAGGTTTAAATGTAATTTATGAAGATGGTAATGAGAAGCAATTCTACTTCACCCAAGTAAAAAAGTACTATTTAGGTAAACGGCGTTACAAAGGTAAAATGATTTTTGAAGATAGTTCAGAGTTAGAGCATCTTGAGCGGTTAAGCTATTGGCCGGTTTTACGAGAACGACTGCTCTCGAGACTTGAACCATCAGAAGAAGATAAGGATAAATGAAATTAACAGAATACGGCGGCCAGGTTCTTGCCCAGCACGACGGAGATTACGACGACGACATCTACTTATATCTGCACGATAGATTAGGCAGCGTCCGGCAGGTCATTGACCCTAGCGGCGATGTGAAAAACCGCTATACCTACCAGCCGTTAGGAAAAAAGTTGGCTTTGCGTAATCGAACAGAGTGTTAAAACCTTATAGCAGAATAGTCTATGAGTATGGAACGATGAAATTCGATTTAATAATTTATGATTAAGGGCAGAAAGTTTGGTGTTAATAAGTAACAATTTTGGATGAAAAATTTTCTTGTAGATTATGATTTGTTGTTCGTAGTTCTTAGAAAAGAATCTGTGGATTTGTGAGTCGGGAAAGGTTTTTTTGTGTATCGCGGCTCGTGCATCAAGATGAGAGACAAACCCCCTAACGCCCTTCGGGGTTAGAGGGCTAAGCACGTGAGGGCTTTGCCCTCATTTGGGAGTAGCCGGTGAACGAGACAGTTGCGTATATGGTGACGTGGACGACATACGGGACGTGGATGCAGCGGGAGAAAAAAGGTCTCGTTAAAGATGGAAAAGTTATTGGCGGGAGCGGCAGAATGTGGAGTGCAAGCAATAAATGTTTGTCACAGAAGCCAGTGAGACTGAGTGCAGAAGAAATGACAATTGCGAGGGGAGCAATTGTTGAGAATGCGAAACGAATCGGTCAGCGTATTTTAGCCATAGCCGTTTGTTCGAAACATGTACATATTATTGTCGGATATGACGGAAGACCTATAGAACAGGCAGTTCGTCGATATAAAAATGCGGCGACGGCAGCGTTGAGGACGAATGGGATGAGTGGTAAGGTGTGGACTAAAGGTTATGATAAGCGGTATTGTTTCGAAGAGAAATCCCTTCGTGCAAGGATAGCCTATGTAGAGAGGCATAATTTAGCAGAAGAACTGAGTGAGAAATAAATTTGGGAGAAAAAACAAAAGATAAGCAAGCATCGCAAGAGGGTAAGTGATAAGGAAAGCGGAAACTTTTGATATTTCAAGTTGAATTTGGTAAGATTACCGGTTTCATACGTAGAAAAGTATGCTTTTTAACCGTTTAAAAAGAGGCGTCAGATATGAAGAAGTCAGCAGCAGCGTTTTTGATTTTAATGCTCTTTTGCCAGGTGGTAAATGGTACTTACCAGCCGAGAGACTATAACATCCGCCGCTACGGCGCTGTGGGCGATAGGTTGGTAAAGGACACGCAGTCCATCCAGAGTGCCATAGACGCCTGTGCGCAAAGCGGCGGCGGAACGGTGCGGGTGCCTCCGGGGACCTACCTTACCGGAACAATTCAGCTCAGGAGCGGCATCAACCTGCACCTCGAACATGGCGCTGTCCTTCTTGCGTCCACAGATAGGAGCGACTACCCACCGGAACTCGGGACCCCGAACCGTCAGCATGACGGTCGGGAAATCCCCGATTGGAGCTCAAACTCCGGGCGGGAGCATTTGATCGTTGCCCGGAACGAAACAAACGTGGCCATCACCGGTCAGGGCATCATCAACGGACAAGGTAAGGTATTCTTCGGTTACGACGATTCGGGGCGGGAAGCGGTTGCCTATGGTCCCAAGGGCTGGCGCCCCGTACGCATGGTTGCTTTTGTCGAGTGTCGGGACGTGACCATCCAGGGCGTTTGCCTTATTGATGCACCGGGATTCTCTCTCTGGCCGTTAGGGTGTGACACAGTCGCCATTGAAGGCGTCACCATCCGAAGTCACGGTCCGAATACTGACGGCATCGACATCGACTGTTCCCAAAAGGTACACATCAGCGACTGCTCAGTGTCCACGGGTGACGACGCCATCGCGCTCAAGTCAGGGACCAGCCGTTTCGGCGGCCGGGTGGTTGCCTGCGAGAATGTCACGGTCACGAACTGTAATCTTTCCAGCGAAACTTGTGCCGTGCGCGTTGGTTATGAAGGGGACGCCCCTATCCGTAACTGCACCTTCAGCAATCTGACGATATCGAAGACCCGGACCGGATTGAATATGCTGGTACCGTACCATCCTGACTATGGTATCCATCAGGGACCTTCGATTGAGAATATACTTTTCCAGAACATTGCTATGGATGTTAAGCAGGCTTTTTTCCTTTCCATCGACGACAAGGCTGTGAGGCCGGGTTGCATCCGCAATATTGTTTTTTCGGACATTATCGCCACGGCCAGGCGTGCCAGCTATATCGGTGGCAGCCGTTCCATTGGGGTCGAAAAGGTTCGTTTCGATAACGTAGACGTTACGTTGACCGGGGAAATGGACGACTCTTTCTCCGGCGGTATACCTTATCCTTATAGCATCTGGGGGTACTGGAAACGCCGCGGCCTTCCGTACGGCTTCTACTGCCGATATGTGCAGGACCTGACCTTTCACAGCGTCCGAATCGGATGGAAGGACGCTACGGGCGCCTGGCGCAGCGGCTTTGTGTGCGAGGAAGTAGAGAACCTGGACATGGACGGTGTCGTGGCCGGTCCGCCGTCGGGAAAGACGGATTCTCCTGTCGTCCACCTCTCCAATGTGCGCAACGCCTTCATTCGGGGGTGCCGCGTGGATAGCAATGCGGAAACTTACCTGATGGTGGATGGAGAAAAGAGCTCCGCTATAACCGTGGTGGGCAATGATCTCAGCGGCGCCCGCAATCCGCTCGTGATATGTGATACGGTCCCTGAGAACATTCTGTTTCGGGAAGGCAACCGGTTTCCTGAGCCAGTGACAAGAGACGCACAGCTACATCGGCGGACACCGCGAAGCAATGGAGCACAAGAGAAGACCTTTACAGCAGATGTTTGTGTCTATGGGGGCACGGCCAGCGGGGTGATGGCGGCAGTGGCTGCTAAACGAGAAGGTTCCAGTGTCATCATCGTGGAGCCGAGCAGGTGGCTGGGGGGAATGACAGGCGGTGGTATCAGCCAATTAGACTGGGGACGAAAAGAGGCGGTCGGGGGCACGGCATATAGGATACTGAAGGGCGAACCCGGCAATGAGGTTTATCGGAGAGTTTTTAAGGAGCTTGTCGCGAAAAACGATATAAAGGTGATTTATGACCATCGGCTCGGCAAGGTAAAAAAGGATGGGCCTTCGGTCGGTTCCATCTGCCTGGATTATGCACCGGTAGATGAAACCGGCTGTCCGATTGCCAAGCCCGTGAATGCGGATGCTGCCATAGTCAGGGCGAAGGTATTCATTGACTGTACGTATGAAGGCGACCTGATGGCGAAGAGCAATGTTTCCTATACGTTCGGGCGCGAGAGCCGGCAGCAGTATGGTGAATCCCTGGCCGGCGTTCGTCCCAGCTTGTGGGTCTATGACATCGACCCCTATCAGGAGCCGGGGAATCCTGCCAGCGGATTGATACCTTTTATTCAGGAGAGGAAGATTGGGCCTCTCGGCAGCGGTGACAAACTGATGATGGGCTACTGTTTCCGTTACAAGCCGGGCCTTGGTTTTGCAATTCCCGAACCAAAGAACTATGACCCGGCGGAGTTTGAGGTTTTCCGACGTGGATTTAAGAAAGGGCTGGATTTGTCGCGTGCAAGGATGATGAAGACCCTTGGCAAGATATGGGAGGGCGATGGGTATCTGTTTGCCAGCAGCGGCAGCGGTAACCTCAATCGCTCTTTGCTGACGACGACGATTTACGGCTGCAACGCAGAGTACCCGGATGGAGACTGGGCCACGCGGGCGAAAATATGGAAGTTCCATCAGGAGTATTTCTGTAAGCTTGTCCGTTTCCTGAAGACGGACCCTTGCGTTCCGGCGAAGTTGAAAAGCCAAGCGGAGACAACAGGTTTCAAGCGAGGGGTTTTCGATGAAACTCAGGGCTGGCCAAGTCAGCTTTATATTCGTGAAGCCCGCCGGATGATTTCATCGTATGTTGTTACCCAGAAGGACATCGAAGGGAAAACCGATCCCGAACATTCGGTCGGCCTGGCATCTTATGGGGTGGATGACTGGCCTTATGCAACCGTGGTTGAAGACGGGAAAGTAGCACTACAGGGCGGCGAATTTTCGATTCTCTATCTCGACGAAGGGAAATACAACGGTATCTACAAGATTCCCTATGAAGCCATTGTTCCTTTCAAAAAGGAATGTGATAATCTATTTGTGCCGGTCTGCTGTTCGGCGAGTCATATCGCCATGACATCCATCCGGATGGAGCCTGTATGGATGATCTTAGGTGAATCGGCGGGTGTCGCCGCCGCGATGGCGGTCAAGAACCAAACAGCGGTCCAGGAAGTTGTCTATGATGAACTCAGAGCCAAACTGCTGGAGTTGGGACAGAAACTAGACAGGCAGAGCCCACAGGCCAGAAAGAAACACAAGTGAGAAAATGATAAGGAAGCCGCCTCCATAAGGGGTAAACTTCACGGGGTTTTTTTGTAAAGGAGAAAATAGAAATAGTCCAAACCGCAGGCAGCAACAGCGGCAATTTGAGAAAAGGGGAAAAAGGAGCGGGTTTTGAGGAGAAAAGCGGAAAAAAGAAAGAAAAATGCAACAAAACAGTAAAAAATATGCGGTAAGTTTACCCTGTCAAAAAGAGATGTTTTCTGTTAACATATTTTGGAAAGAGCAGCTAAATATAGAAAGCTGTTATAATTGAGGAAGATTCGACAGTGCTGCGGAGCAGTTAATGATAGTCAAGCATAATTTGGAAGTACGGTTAAAAATATTTTTGCTTTGCGCTTTGTTATGCTTTTCGAATAAAGTTAGAGCACGAGAACCTGACATACCTTTATTTTATACTGATAATATATATTCAATTCCTGATCTGACACAAACTGACAGTAGAGCCAATTTCGCCGGAGGCGGAACTGAATACTGCTGTCTGGTTGCAATCGCTAATTCATTTATGTGGTTGGATTCCCATGGTTTCCCTGAACTTGTTGAGAATTCAGGAAGTCCGTTTGATGATGAAGTTAGGTTAGTAAAACTCTTAGCTTCGAAAGCATATATGGATACGAGTCTCGTAGAAGGTACCGGAACAACAAAGCTGATGCGCGGCGTTAAAAAATATGTCAAGGAACGCGGTTATGAAATATCACAGCTTGAGTACGAAGGGTGGCGGAAACACCCCCCAGAAATGAAAGCTAAGTTTTTCGTCCCCCGACTGAGCTGGATTAAACACGGAACTTTAGGTAGTGGAGCATTATGGCTAAATGTGGGTTGGTACAAATATAACTTATCTAAAGATGAATATATTAGAATAGCAGGTCATTGGGTTACATTGGTTGGGTATGGGAAAGATAAGAATGGTAATATAAATACAAAAATTCTTATACTGCATGACCCGTCTCCAAGAGCCGGTAAGAGCTTTAATAATGAATATGCGCTCGTTAGTAAAATCCGTAGCGGCACACTTAAGGGGCAATGGCTTGGTTTACCTCGAAGTGCTGTTGGTTATTACAAATTGATGGGGGGAATGCACATCAAGAATGAAGCTGATGTGGCAATTATTGACGGCGCAATTACGCTGAAACTCAAAGATGTGAGCAATAGCCCAGGTT
>CAZIKS010000160.1:0-8667 GCA_964539795.1 uncultured Pirellulales bacterium | reverse complement strand
ATTATTGACGGCGCAATTACGCTGAAACTCAAAGATGTGAGCAATAGCCCAGGTTTCTCTGATTCAGTTCAAGATTCGCTTCACTCTTCTAAAGACAACAACACAAGCTTTGACGCTGGAGAAGCAAAAAAAGAACTTTCAGAAGCTCGGCTGATGCTAAAAGGCCAAAAGAAAAACCTCGAAGGAGCACAGAACCTCCTTCGCCGTTTAGCTGACGAAAAACCCTCATCACTTGACGAAAAGGATCTTTGTTATGTCTATGTATATCTTGGATATATTCAGGATTTATCCGGTAATCGAGAACTTGCGTTACCTTGGTATAGACGAGCCTGTGAGTTGGATGCCCCTAATATCAAAGGTATTCGCCAGTTAGCTGAAATAGGAATTAGAAAACCAATCACCTGGATCAGGCACTTAGATGAGGGCACAAGATCCCCTAAACAAAGTTCGAACAAAAAGGATATTATCGAACGTATTGGCAGGGGTCTTGTTTTGCATGATGAGCCGAAAGATGCTGGTCTGCCGAAAATGCAGCTATCAAAAGATGAACGCTTAGAAAACTTTGATATTTTAGCTGAGGCAGTAGACAAACATTTCTCGTTTTTTGTCCATAAAGGTATTGATTGGCAGACAGTCATAGCCCGTTATCGTCCAAGAGTCGAAAGGGCAAGCACAACTAAAGAGTTTTACCATCTTATCTACCAGTTGATAAGGGAATTAAAGGATTTCCACTCATGGTTATGCAATTACAAAGATGTTCCAAGTCTCGGTAGATTTTCGCCTCAAATGTCCACGCGTTTGATTGAAAAAAAACTAGTCGTAACGGATGTTGCAAATGGTTCAGAGGCTTATAAAAACGGTCTTCGGCGCAGTTCAGTGATTGTGGGCATCGATGGATTAAGTGTTGAGGCAAAGATAAACAAGATCAGGCCACTAATGCTCATATATTCATCTGAAAGATGCTTTTTGGAGCAAGCTTATCGACGAATCCTCGATGGTGAAGAAGGCAGCACCGTAAGCATAAAGTTTATTCAACCTGATGTGGGTCGAACAAAAATAGCAAGACTTAAAAGGACTACACGGAAAAAGGAAGAAATCATCCAGCCTAATTTTCATGTAAACAAAGGAAAGTTTATCTGGTATGGAAAACATCCACCGGGTTATGGATATATTCGTATATTATCCTTCAAAGGACGGATGGAAACAGCGGAGGAATTTAACCGTGCTCTCAATAGGTTAAGAGACATGCCTGGGCTTATTATTGATGTTAGAGAAAATCCAGGCGGTTTTGGCCCTGGGCAGGAAAAAATTATAGGCAGATTCATCACATCCAGAACCAAAGTCGGTACGAGTTATCGGAAAAATGGGCCAGGACACGATGACTTTTCAAAGCGGGACACATATTTTAAACCAACAGGTAACTGGCAATATACGAATCCAATAGCCCTACTTGTAAATGCAATTACCGGCAGTGCATGTGATTTGTTTGTCTGTCGCATGGTAAGCACAGGCCGGCCAATTACTATTGGTACTGATACGCACGGTAACCTTACTGGAGTAGGTGTTTACGTTCAATTGCCATGCAATTTAGTCGTACGCGTGTCTAATGGCTATGTTTGCGATGCAAACGGTAGAATAATAGAAGGCAATGGGAATATAGCTCAAATACGAGTTGAGCCTACGATTGCAGACGCCGTAAATGGGACAGATTCAGTTATTAAACGAGCAGTTGAAGAATTACGAACACAAAGAAGATATGAAAACGGTATTGATAATTAATTTCAGGTAAATGAAGATTGGGTGTGTGAGTGGGTGTTAAATAAGCAAGTGAAAGGTTAACTATGAAACGTCGAGATTTTCTGAAACTGTCAGGAGTGAGTGCAGCGGTATTTACGATACATGGATGTTTGCAAACTGAGAAGTCGGCTGGCAGAAAGAATAGCCCTCGCCCGAATATTCTTTTTTGCATCGCCGACGATTGGGGGTGGCCTCACGCCGGCTCTTACGGTGACAGGGTTGTAAAGACCGAAACATTCGACCGGGTTGCCGAAAACGGAGTATTATTCGATTACGCATACGTATCAAGTCCATCGTGTACGCCAAGTCGCGGTGCGATACTGACGGGGCAATACCATTGGCGGTTAGAAGAGAACGCAAACCTGTGGTCAACGCTTGATGTTGAAATTCCGGTCTATCCGCTGCTATTGGAAAGGGGAGGCTACCATGTCGGTTACTGGCGTAAAAGCTGGGGGCCGGGGGACCTGAAGGCTGGCGGCTATACCGATACGCATCCGGCTGGTACGAACTACAAGGGAGGCTTCAAGGAGTTTCTCGAAGCGAGGGGCAAGGGGAAACCTTTCTGCTTCTGGTTTGGCGCCAGCGACCCGCACAGGCCCTACAAAAAGGGCAGTGGAAGAGAATCTGGTATGGATATTTCAAAAATACGGCTGCCAGCATTTTATCCCGATGCCGAAGAAATACGCTCGGATATTGCGGACTACTACTTCGAGGTGGAGCGTTTTAACCGTGAGTGCGGCAAGGTGATGAAACTTCTTGAAGAAAAAGGCGAATTGGACAATACCATCGTTGTAATTACGGGCGATAACGGGATGCCGTTTCCCCGGTGCAAAAGCAATATATATGATATGGGGGTGCATGTGCCAATGGCGATACAATGGCCGGCGAAAATCAAAGGCGGCCGCAGGGTGAAAGATTTTATGTCACTGGCTGACCTTGCGCCGACATTTCTGGAAATCGCAGGTGTCGGGATTCCTTCGCAGATGAGCGGGCGGTCGCTGCTGGGGACGCTGCTATCAACGAAAGAGGGACTGGTCGATAAGAAACGCGACTACATTGTATTCGGCAAAGAGAGACACGTACCGGCCCAGAAGGTTCCATCGCTCGGGGGGTATCCGTGCAGGGGGATACGCACCGAAAGATATTTGTATATCCGTAACTTCGCTCCTGAGAGATGGCCGGCGGGCGTTGCGTCGGGCGCGACACACCCAATAGGCAGCTTTGCCGATTGCGACGACAGCCCGACAAAACGATATCTTGTTGACAATCGCAATGAGCCAAAGATAAAGCCATACTTCGAGCTGGCGTTCGCGAAGCGTCCGGCAGAAGAATTGTACGACATTTCAAAAGCCCCGGACCAGATAGTCAACGTGGCAGCCGACCCGAAATACGCAAAGGTCAGGAAGAGGCTGTCGGGAATGCTGATGGCGGAATTGAAAAAGACTGCCGACCCAAGAGTGGTAGGGGGCGGAGAGAAATTTGACCAATATCCGTACAGGTCGGGTTACGAACTCAACAAGGAATGATGTCGGCGGTACGCTGTCACCTGTTTTGTGAAAGAAGCCTCTGCTGTGTAAAGAACTAAATGATACGGATGTGCTGAGCGGAGTTAATTTAATAGATAGCGGTCGAAGGTTGCGGCACAGGCTTGTCATTTTGCTGCATCGGTTTATATAGCGAATTATTGTTATGCTACTTTTCGGCACAATAGACAAAGGCAGGCGGTATATTCATCCACACTGTTCGGGTAGTTGTTGTTTTTTTGAATTTAGCCTGCAACTTTTTCTTAAACCTGCGGCCGTTAGGTAATAATAGCCCCTGAAGGTATGCAAAGGTCAAAAACTTACCCCCTGGTTTCAGGACATCGAGTATCGTGTCAATCAAATCGTCCTGAAGTTGGTCGGTGAAAGAGGCCCACGGTAATCCAGATATAATACAATCACAGTATCGAAGCGAATGTATGTTAAGATACTTCCCGGCATTTGTGGCACAATCCTGATAAATTTGGACGTTCGGGCATTTTGTTCGGGTGGCTTCGATAAAATCGGCATTGATCTCTATCGCAAAAAACGTAGTGCCGGCTTGAATCTTTTGAAGGATTTTCTCAGTGAAAACGCCCGTACCGGAACCGAATTCGATTACGACTGAAGCCTTCGACAGCTCTGCTGTGTCGGTGATTAAATCTGCAAGCCCTTCCGAACTCTTCGCGATTGCGCCGGTCTGTGAAGGACATAGCAAAAACTGTTTGAGAAATCGAATGGAATTCATAGCCAATAGGATTATACACTTTATGAGTGGTAAATCAAAAAAAGAGTAAAAAATGAGATAGCGGCCGGGGATTACGGCATAGGCAGCATAGCTGAAGTCATCGTGTTAGCCGGCGACAAATGGGGAAAGCTGGCGGAGCTGGTTTACGATTTCGGGCATTTTTTTGATAGTGTAATCTATTTCTTCTTCGGTGTTGTACCTGCTCAGGCTGAAACGAATAGAGCCGTGCGCTGCGGTGAAGGGGACGCCCATCGCCCGTAATACGTGGCTTGGCTCCAGCGAGCCGGAGGTACAGGCAGAGCCGCTGCTGGCACAAATGCCGTATTTATCAAGCATGAGCAAAATCGCCTCGCCCTCGATATATTCGAAGCTGATGTTGCTTGTGTTCGGGAGGCGATTTTCTTTATCGCCGTTTAGCTGAGAGTCGGGACAATTTTCCAATAGCCCATTTTCCAATTTTTCGCGTAGTTTTCTGACTTTAGTATTTTCTTCTTCGAGATTTTGGGCTGCCAGTTCACATGCTTTTCCCAGAGCGATAATGCCGGGAACGTTTTCTGTGCCGGCCCTTCGGCCTGCTTCCTGATGACCGCCTACCATAAAGGGCGAGAGTCTTGTTCCTTTCCTTACATAGAGGACACCGATTCCTTTTGGCGCGTGTAGCTTATGGCCGGAAAAACTAAGCAAGTCGATGTTACTTTTTGCCAAATTTAGAGGCATCTTGCCAACAACCTGCACCGCATCGGTGTGGAATACAATGCCTTTTTGGGCCGTTAGTTCGGCGATTTTTTCAATCGGAAATATTACGCCAGTCTCATTATTTGCGTACATTATTGTGACCAGTGCGGTATTGTCGTCGAGGTGGCTTTCCAATTCGGCCATATCCAGCCTGCCCTTTTTGTCGACGCCCAGTTCAACGACGGTATAGCCGAGATTTTCCTGCTCCCTGCAGACGGTGAGGACGGCCGGATGCTCGACTCTAGTGGTTATGATTTTTCGCCTGTTCGGCACGGCCGCTAATGTGCCTTTGATGGCGGCGTTGTCGCTTTCTGTTCCACAGCCGGTGAATACGATTTCGTTAGGCTCACAGCCGAGCAGGGCGGCGACCTTTTCCCGTGCGCTGCGGATTTTGATTCCAATCTGTCCGCCGAAGGTGTGCATGCTCGATGGATTGCCATAGAGTTGACAGAAGTAAGGCTGCATCTCTTCGAGGACTTCTTCGGCTACTTTTGTGGTTGCGTTATTATCGAAATATATGGTTTTCATTCTCTACTCCCTGTGATTATGCGGCTGTTGAGCAGATTCTTTATCTTCCTCTACAAAAAGCTCTTCTGCAACCAGTTCTTTCAATTTTGCTTCGACTACGTCTTTCATTGTAAACTCGGCCATTTTGCACTGGGCACACATTCCTCTGAATGCCACGATTACTTTGTTTCCTATAATGTCAATGAGTTCGATATTTCCACCGTGTGCCCGCAGGGCCGGTCTGATTTGCTCATTTACAGTTTGCTGAATCAGTTGGATTTTCTGGATGTTTGTTAGTTTGCGGCCTTTGACCGGGGCTTTTGCAGAAATTTCTTTGGCCTTGGTGGGCATTATTCTTTCTATTATCTTTTCAATTTCGCCTTTGCACCCGCCGCAACCGCCGCCGGCTTTACAGTAATTTGTGACCTCTTCAACGGTTGTCAGGTTGTTGTCCTTTATTACCCTTTCAATCTCATCTTCGGTTACGCCGAAACAGTTACAGACGACTTTGCCTTCAAGCTGGTGTTTTTTCGTGCCGCCGGTGTGATAGTTTTCGATTGCCGCTTCGAGGGCTTCTCTGCCCATAACCGAGCAGTGCATCTTTTGCTCCGGAAGCCCGCCAAGATAATCGGCGATATCCTTATTGGTTACTTTTGCAGCCTGCTCGATTGTCATACCCTTTATAATCTCTGTTAAGACCGACGATGTGGCTATTGCACTTGCACAGCCGAAAGTTTTGAACTTTGCATCGGCGATTCTGCCTTTGTCATCGAGCTTGAATGTGAGCTTCAGTGCATCGCCGCAGGCCAGTGAGCCTACTTCCCCGACGCCGTCCGGCTTTTCTATTTCACCCACATTTCGCGGGTTGAAAAAATGCTCTTTGACTTTTTCTGTATACTCCCACATAGTTTTTACCCCTGACTTATTTTTAATGCCTGTTCGAAGTCAGCTATTATATCATCAATGTGTTCGGTTCCAACCGAGACACGAATATAATCGGAAGTTACACCTGCTGCAAGCTGTTCGGCTTCGTTTAGTTGCTGGTGTGTTGTACTGGCCGGGTGAATCACCAGCGTCTTGCTGTCAAGGATGTTTGCAAGATGGCTGGCCAGCTTTACGCTGTTTATAAACTTAACGCCTGCCTGGCTATCACCCTTGATTCCGAAGCCGAGTATTGCCCCCTGTCCGTTTGGGAGATATTTTTCCGCCAGTTTGTAATCCGGATGTGATTGCAGGCCCGGGTAGTTCACCCAATTAACCGATGGATGTTTTTCAAGCCACTGAGCAAGCTTCAGTGCGTTTTCACTGTGTCTGGGAACCCGCAAGTGTATTGTTTCCAGGCCCTGCAGGAACAAAAATGCGTTAAAGGGCGACATACATGCACCCATATCACGGAGAAACTGGGTTCTTGCCTTTATGATATATGCTAATTCACCGAAGCTTTCAACATATTTGACGCCGTGATAACTCGGGTCCGGCTCGGTGAGTTCGGGATACCTGCCGTTTGTCCAGTCGAATTTTCCCGAGTCAATTAACATTCCGCCTATGCTGTTGCCGTGTCCGCCGATAATCTTTGTGCAGCTGTGGACGACGATATCAATACCATGTTCGATAGGCCTGAACAAAATCGGTGAGGTGACGGTATTATCGCACATTAGCGGCATATTGTTTTCGTGGGCTATCTCAGCTATCTTTTCATATTGCAGAACGTCATTTTTCGGATTGCCGATACTCTCAATATACAGCAGCCTTGTGTTGTCCTTGATGGCCTTAGCGAAGTTTTCCGGGACTTTCGGGTCGACAAATGTTACGTCAACCCCGAGTTTGGGAAACGTCTGACTAAACAGCGTGACCGTCCCGCCGTATAGTGAATTTGAGGCGACCAGATGCTGACCCGCCTGACAAATATTGAGCACGCCGGTCGTAATCGCCCCCATCCCCGAACTAAATCCAAGACCACCTACTCCGCCTTCCATTGCTGCAAGCCGTTTTTCCAGTACATCGGTGGTAGGATTCATCAATCGGGTATATATGTTCCCGAATTCTTTCAGTGCAAACAGGTTTGCTGCGTGGTCGGTATCTTTAAATACGTAGCTGCTTGTTTGATAGATAGGTACAGCTCGACTGAGAGTGTCCGAGTCTGCCTTTTGGCCTGCGTGCAGCGCCAGCGTTTCAAGGTGATATTCGGCTTGTCCTGTCATTTTTCGAATCCTTTATTATTTTGTTGGTAAAATTTCCACCATTCTGTCGAGAGCCTTTTTGGCTTTTATGTTTATCTTTTCCGGTATCGTGACTTTATATTGTATATCTTCCAGAGAGCTGATGATTTTATCCAGTGTAATTTTTTTCATATTAAGGCAAATCGCTCTGTCACTGGCTGCGATGAACTCGGCGCCGGGATTTTGCTTTTTTAAAGTATGAATTATTCCAATTTCGGTGGCTATTATAAATTGCTTCGCGGGATTTTTCTCTGCGAATCTGAGCATTTGTCCGGTACTTAGTAACTGGTCTGAGAGTTTTTTGACCGGCTCGGTACATTCCGGGTGGGCTATAACAATCGCATCCGGATATTTTGCCTTTTTGTTTTTTATATCCTCTTCAGTTATTACCACGTGCGTTGTGCAATATCCCGGCCAGAGGACAAGGTCCCGGCCGGTTCTTTCGACGACAAAGCGGCCAAGATGCCGGTCAGGCACAAAGATAATCTGTTTTTCCTGCGGCAGAGAATTAACCACCTCAACCGCATTAGAACTGGTGCAGCAATAATCGCTTTCAGCTTTTACCTCTGCGGAACTGTTGACATAGCATACGACTAATGCATCGGGGTATTTGGCTTTCAAATCTCTCAACTGGTCTGCAGTTATCATATCGGCCATAGGACAGCCTGCGGTTTTATCCGGCAGAAGAACCGTTTTTTGTGGTGATAGAATTGCTGCGGTTTCCGCCATAAACAGCACACCGCAGAATACTATTACCTCCGCATCGGTTTTGGAGGCCTGTACGCTCAAACCCAGCGAGTCTCCGGTGAAATCGGCCAGGTCCTGTATCTCGCCGGGCTGATAATTGTGCGCAAGTATGACGGCCTTGCGCCGGCGTTTTAGTTTTTGGATTTTTTCGAGTACCTGGTTCAAAATGCATCCTCAAATTGTTACTTTATGTCAGTTCCATTTTTTTTGTAAACCAAATCCGCATTCGGTGTATTAACGGTGACGCCGGCGGGCACTGATTCTTTTATCCAGACATTCCCGCCGATTACACTGCCGGCACCTATATTTACATCGCCCAGTATAGTAGCTTCGGCGTAAATTGTCACGTTGTCCTCTATTGTCGGATGTCTTTTGCCGCCCTTTATTATTTTTC
>CAZIKS010000159.1:0-8680 GCA_964539795.1 uncultured Pirellulales bacterium | reverse complement strand
GCATGGTTATGTCTTCGCAGAGAGAACAGAAATACTCGGAGCGTTTCGCACAGCTTATTTCTGTTCCGACAAAGAAAGAGTCCGAGCCTGTGTCTCCACAGACAAATATTAAGCCACGCCAATTAACGCCGGCAGAAGTCCCTTTGAATGCTTTAGCTGAGATGGCGGCAGGTGCGGCGCACGAATTAAATAATCCTCTTGCGGTGATTTCCGGTCGAGCGCAGCTGCTATCTGAAGCCGAGAACAACCAGGAAAAGAAACAAATATTAGAACAGATTCATGAAAACGCTAACGAAGCTTCTGAGATCATTGAGGATCTGATGAGCTTTGCTGAACCGCCGCAGCCAAGACCTGCCCAAACAAGGATTGCTCAGATGATTGATGAAGCTATACAATTGGCTGGCCGAAAGACAAATACCGAAGAACTTGATATTCAGATTCAAATTGCTGATGATATTGAGAGCGTTTTCGTAGACTCTGCACAGATTGTATCGGCAATTGCAAATATTATTACCAATGCCGTTGAATCCTACATCCAAGATGTCAGGCCAATTCAAATTGCTGCAGGTATGGACACAACAACAGATATGGTAAAACTTTCAATTAAGGACAGCGGCAGTGGAATGGATGAACAAACTTTACAAAAGGCAATTCAGCCGTTCTTCTCAGCAAGGCCGGCCGGGCGAAAACGAGGAATGGGCCTTGCTTATGCCGCCCGACTCATAAATTTAAACAACGGCTCGCTGAACATCGAAAGTGAGCTCGAAATTGGAACAACCGTGAACATTTATTTACCATGCCGTTAGATTTTCTTTTTCATACAAACATCCAATAGATCGAATCCGGGAGAGCTGCAAAACAGGAAAGTTTTCATCGACAAGTGGTATATCCCGGCACAAGAAACACTTTTAAAAAAACAAAGAGGAGCGTTCCAGTCGCTCCCCTTTATTTTCGAAGGAGGTTTTGTGTTATTGAAATATACGTTTCGGTCATGGATTTGTTCGTTATCAGATGTAATATTATCCCTGAAATGTACTACTTGATTCGGTTTATTCTTGCTCAGAAAATAAACAAGCGTATGATTGTGTTCTGCTGTAAGTTGTTGTAACAGAATACAGGAAACGTGATTAAAGTGCGCGTTTTTCCGGATATTAGACTCGATTCTGTATGCCGGATATTCTTTGAGTATTCCTCAATAGACTTTCAGCTTTGCCCTTAGTCTGTGATTTTTTTAAAGATAGATTTATATGACACAAATAGCAGTCGATGTTGTTTTAATACCCTCGGAAGAGATTATGAATATAGCCATCCAGGCTAACAGAGAATTATTGAAGCAATATCCCAATAAAATTATCCTGGACAGGGAAAACTGCCTGCCGCATATTTCTTTAGCTATGGGTTGCATCAATCAAAGGCAAACGGAAGATATTGAGGTAATTATACAGAAAATCACCGAAGAATACTCTATTGGGTTTTTACATATTATTGATGTCCATACAAACACAAACGCATCTGGGGAAAAAGTGTCGGTTCTTCAAATAGAAAATACAGACCAGCTCCAATCGCTTCATGAACATGTTATGATAACAATGAAACAATATTTTAGTTATGATGTTACTGCGGATATGGTACTGTGTGATGAAACTGTCAGTGAATCAACTCTGCTCTGGATTAAAAACTACCCGATAGAATCAAGTTATGAGAAATTTTTTCCACATATAACACTCGGATACGGCGAAATAGAACTTGAATCCCTTCCAATCAAGTTCAATGTTTCAAAAATTGCATTATGTCACATGGGAAATCATTGTACCTGCAGAAAAGTTCTTGTAAAAGCAGAACTTACAGCCTGAGCAAATAATCATTAAAAAAAACTTGCATTTGAAGGAGGATTCATGTATGCTTTCGCAAAATAACATAATGTCCCAATGCATGGAGGTCGGTGTCACGATAATTCACTAATACAGGGATTTTCTGAAATCTAAGCTACAATTGATTTGCTAATAAACACCAGAACCAGTGGGGGAATAGTGATTTAGCAGATGCTCAATATGGGCAGCAGAATTTGAAGGAGGAGACGATCGTGAAAATAAATCAGGATTTTGGAATGTCAGTCCAGACAATTCTTTTCCTAAAGGATAGAAATACATCCGAGTTTCTCAAGGCCGGAGAGATCGCAAAAGTTCTGAACTTCTCTGTGGGATATCTGCAGAAAGTCGTCCAGACGCTTAGTAAACATGGCATTGTCGAATGTAAGCGTGGAAGAATCGGCGGTATAAGGTTAAGGGCGAAAGCAATAACATTGCTTGATATTTGGAAGGCAACCTGCGGTGACCTTAATATTATCGAGCCATCTCTTTCTGTGATGAAAAAACCACTAAAAGCATTTGCCGATTCGATGGGCGAAGTTGTTATTTATAAGAAAGATAAAAGTTAATCGGATACAGATTATCATCTCAAAGAGGAGGCACAAACAACATTGCCTTTAGACGGCTGTTTTTTTACAGCTTGTGTGCGGTTATATTGTTTGGCCTCGTTTTTTCCATTCGTTTTTTTTGATACATTATAGCGACACACCTTTTTCCCTAACTCTAAAGGAGTACCATAGCAACCTGCAAACCACAAGTCCGAAAACAAAATGAAACGGAGTTCTTCAATCGGAATCTTTTCGCTTTTTCGTTCCAGTCCCAATAGCTGTATATCTAATAACGGGTTGTTTATAGGGCCGCCTGATACATGGTTCTTTAATATTTCGTTACTCTTAAAGCCTCGCTTTTATCAAGCCGAACTTAAAAACGCTGGAAGTACTGCAAATTATTGCAACCTGTCAATATAAGCGAGGAACTGTGCACGACAAAAATAGAAATAAAAGGTTGCGTCTGCTTATAAAAAAGCTGAATAAAGAACGCAAAAAACAGGCCCAGAAGATAGACATACTGTGCAATGACTTGATTTCGGCCCAAAGAGACTTTGTGAAAAGATTGAAGACCATTAGTTTTGTTGCAAACTTTTACGAGTCAATCATCGGAGCAACCGATCTGAATAATCTTTTATACACCGCTGTGGAACTGATAAAAGAGCAAGCCGATGGTGCGAATGTAACCTTCTTTTTGTGTCAGACAGAGATCTTTGAACAGCATTCTTTCGAAAGCGGGTATGCCATCGCCTTTGGAAAAGAGCATTTTGGGAACTGTTTTAGTCCTGAGCTCATAGAAAATATATGTGCATCGAATAAAGTATGTACCCTCGATGACATGTTTGCAATGGGTCTGCATGGGAACTTAGTCGAGCTAAGTAAAATCTCTGCCATCACGATTCCCTTGGACGGTTTTTGTTCGCTATCAGGTTTTATGTTGGTTTATCGCTCATCTGAAAAAAAGCTCACTTCCAATGAGATAAGCAATATTTCCGCTATAACCTATGGACTTTCCAGGGCGATTGCCTCCTGCCAGGGACTCTTACACCCAACCGATTAAACACATAGAAAAAGGGAAGTTTTATTAGCTGTTGTGATAACCGTTAGGCGGAGAATCACTTCTGCCGCTTAGATAGACGGTGCACAGCTTATAGTACACAGTATACTATCCCTGATTTTTCCTATAAAATATTTTATTAAAAGCTCAACATAGATACTATGATACAGGTATTGTGCAATTTTCTTGGAATATTGCTGGTTTTTTTTAGAATCTTTTTCTATAATGCCAGAGCCTGATTGTTACGGGCAGGTAGCTCAGTTGGTAGAGCAACGGACTGAAAATCCGTGTGTCGGTGGTTCAAATCCACTCCTGCCCATTTTTAACTTACTGACTGACAGTCGTTTACGGCTGCCAGTTTTTTATGTCACTTTGTTGAGGGAGTGCGTGCCACATGTGTGCCAAATTCTGACGGAGAGCTTTGTCCGTGGTTTGCCTTACACGATGGACCAAGTCATCTCGCACGCGAAGGTAATACTTGTG
The DNA here is from genome assembly GCA_964539795.1 of uncultured Pirellulales bacterium. Classification (GTDB taxonomy): domain Bacteria; phylum Planctomycetota; class Phycisphaerae; order Sedimentisphaerales; family Anaerobacaceae; genus CAZTKW01. The sequence goes on along the minus strand of CAZIKS010000159.1, from coordinate 4,724 downwards.
TGTTGTCTTGAAATCTGCCTGAACCGGCATTCTTCACTTAATCGTTATAATTACCAATCAGGCCGTAGCAGAGGCTGGTGGTTTAAAGTACCTCTGACGGACGCGTCCGCTGGTTTGAGTTGCCTCGCTACGTATCTCGCGCAGGGCATTCTTGGATGCATCGAGTTCATTCTTGGCGGCCCCATAGTTGATATTCAACATTTCTAATTCGCTTTCGAGACGGGTATTGGTCTCCATCAGTTCTTTGTTGACGGCCTGCTGATCCTCAAGCTCAATGCGCATATCTGTTAAACGGCTGTCAGATGCGGCAATTTTCTCTCGAAGGGTTTCTAACTCCCCTTGCAGGTTTCGCGAGCTTTGATGAGACCCATCCAACTCCCTCTCAATGGCATCCTTTGACGTCTCCGTTGATTCCAGACGCCTTGTCATATTGTGTAACTGTTCACGTAAGTCCTGGTTGGCCTCTGTCATCTCCGCCAGTTCCCCACGCAGATGATTAGTATCAGCAATTCTGTCTTTGAGATTCATCACATGGGCCTCGAGGGCCATTTTCTCGCCTTCGAGTTCCTTAATATTCGCCTCGGCAGAGGACAGTTGCTCGGCAAGAGAGTCACGCTCAGCAATAGCCTGCTTAAGCTGTGGCTGGGTCTGGCCGAGCAAATTAGCAAACTTATTCCGTTCTTGTTCGGCAAAAGATACGTCTTCATGTAATTGCTCGGCCAGATCAGCACGCACTTGCAGTAATTCGACCTGTGCCTCTAACTGAGAACGAGCATCCAACTCTTCTGCAAGTCTCTTCTGAGTTGTATCAAGTTCAGCCTCCAGCACCTCTTTCAGCTTAAATGCTGTCTCGACCTGTTCTTCAAGGCCCTTGACAATAGAGATGATACTGGCCCTCTCTTGGGAGACATCGGTAAAATCCTCCAGTTTGAATTCGCTCTGGTCAGCTTCAATAAGTGCTTGCTGTTTTGAAGCAATAATACCGGCTGCGGCGGTTCTGCCCGGGACGGATTTCTTTGTACTTGCAACCGTTTTCTTTCTTCGTGCGACGGCTTTTTTCTTTTTCTTTACTGTTTTCTTTTCTTTCTGACTTTTTGTCATCAGACAATCTCCTAAATTTATTGTGTCAGCAAGGCTCTCAATTAGCAATTTTCTTTGGCAAGAACCACAAGCTGAATTTGTTGCTCAGCCAGTCATTTCAACATATCTTCCTTCCACCACTGTCGCCACCGTGCAATCAGGTGACCTATATCTTCCTCATTTTTTGGGAGAGAGTTCCCCATTTTCTTGCCGGTTATTTTTTCTATGGCGCAAAGAACAGTCTTCCTTGTTGCCTTGTCTGGGTCTTTCAAGTGTTCAACCATGGACAAAACCACTCGCTCATTGCCCAGGTTGCCCATTGCCTCGGCTGCCGACTGACGAACCAAAACACTATCATCGTCCAGAAGTATAGTTAAGTCTGCCGCAAATTTGCCTTGACCCAGCCAGCCGATACAAGTAGCGGCCCTGCGCCGGACTCCTTCGTCTTTATCGGAAAGCATGCCTACCAATGCCGTACCGCTTTGCTTACCTGCCAAACGGTACAAACCCCACACAGCCGCCAGACGGACAGAAGCTGCCTCGTCAGCCAAAGCACTTTCAATAGCAGGCAGTCCTTCCTTCATTTCCAGTGTTGTCAGGGCCTTAATACATTCTTGTCGTACCTGTGGTGACCGCTCCGATGCCATCTGGGCGACAAGAGCTTTAATTGATAACTCATGGCCAATATCAGCTATTCTTTTGACAGCATCTAATCGCACAGCAACATCCTGATTTGCCATATCAGAAACGGCCTTGGTGAAAAGTATCTTGTCTGTTACCTTGCTAAAAACAGCGGCTTGAACTTGCTCGTCCGTCACGGCAGATGGACTTGGCATCTCAACATCAGATACAACCTCTTCGACCGGTTTGGGCAATCCGGCCTCTTGCTCTGTTTGAGCAGTGCTCATCTCAAACGGCGGCTGAGGCTTTATGTCCTGGTCTTCTTTGCGAGAATTTTTTAAGTTATGCTGCTCAACTGTAGCAAGATTGGTTTGCAGTATTTCCAATACAGCCGCCTGCGTCTTTGCCTCACTGGCTTGTAGGGCTGCCTCATTGGCCTGGTTGCGTGCCTGCTCCAGTTCAGTGCGTAGGGACTCTTTTTCTGACTGCAACTTGCTAAGCTGTAATGCAATCTTAGACTGTGTTTTCTCAGCTTTGCTCTGCATTTCTTGTAGCTCATGCTTGGCTGCGGCAAGATCCGATTCCAGCATAATGATTAGAGATTCGGCTGATATTCTCTGCTCTGTCCGTTGCTCTCTTGCTTCAACGTCAAATCCCTCGGACATAGGCTCAGTTTGCTCGGCTGCAATCAGTTCCGGAGTATTGACAGGCCGGGTAAGCAAATGTCCTGCTGCTGTCGTGCCACTGGTCACAACGCCGGTAATTTTTTTACCAGCAGCCGCTACCATTCCTACACAAGTCCCGGCACGCCTTGACATATTTACCATAATTCCCGAAGGCTCTTCATTGCCACAGCCCATTATCTTAAATTCCTTTTATTAAGCTATCTTAAGAAATCGCGGCTTAGTGCTTCTATTGTGTTGCCGGAGATTATGCAGGTCCCTTCCGGGATGTTTTACTCTTCTGGCGAGGGCCTGTGTTTTTTTTCTTTGCCACCTTCTTCTTTGCCACTTTTTTCTTTACTTTCCGGCCCTTTGTTTTAGTCTTGACAGATGTCTTTCCCCTTTTCTTAGCCGGAGCCCGTACGGATTTTTTCCCCGGCTTGGCTGAAGGCTTCTCGTCTGACGGAGCTGTCGTTTTAACGATCCGCTTGCCCGTGACCACTGCGGTTCCAACCAAAACACCAGCGAATTTGGATATAGCCCCAATGACTTTCGGAGGTTCAACTTTTTGGCTCTGTTGTGTAGCCATACTCAGTTCTCCTTTATTCGAATTTTATTTGTATTCAGCACCCAATATAAAATCAGGATGCTTCAATATCCCTTACAGAATGCAAGAGTTGGATATCAGGCGCTTGCCTGAGCGGCCTGTTTGGGCTGGACTGCATTAGCATAGCCCTTTTTGAAAGCTTCTTTCGCCCCTGACGCCAACTCGCAGGTTTTTGAATGCAGCTTATACAGAGCTTTTGGGTACTTCTTGCGAATGACTTCCACACTGACAGCGCCGATAAACAGTCCACCTATAAGGATTCCAAGACTCTTAATCATAGCCTTTCCTTTCTCTTTCCAGTAAAATAAAAACACCTTTTACTTTTGTGTTTTTTCATCATCAGGTTTTGACGGACAAATCGAATCTACAAAACGCCTCGCCGTATCTTCGATTTTCTCGATCACTTCTGGTCTCTTTGCACGAAGAACCTCAGCTCCAGCCGCACCGAGAACCACACCCAATAATGCTAATCCGATTACTCCCATTCAGTTTATCTCCTGATGTTACTATTCTGCTATAATAAAAAAAACCAACCTGCCATCCATTGGGATAACCAGCTGGGTGAACCTTCCTGCCCGTTTCTATCGGACCGAAGAGAAACTCTAATAGATTTCTGCAATCCATTGCTGGTATTACATCCACACCCAACATATGAGGCTTGACCGCTCTTCAGGGCGAACCGGTTCATATATCATTAAAGATAGCACAACGCTATTCACTAAGCCACTAATTTTCGAAGGACTTATTATGGTACTACTATATGGATCTCCAATTGCGCCGTCAACTTCTTTTAAGAGCAATAATAATACTATTTTAACCGCCGTTTCTTATTTTATGTAGCATAGCATATGTGTTATCGGAAGAAAAGATGTATTTTCTTGAAAAAAGACCCTTTACGCTGTGATCAGTGACTCAGGATGTACTACCGGATGGGCTGAAAATAGGTATTTTGACAAAAGAAAGCAGAATTTTCCTGTAAGATCGAAATTACGCACCACCAACTTAAGCAATTCGGCGATTCTCGGGTACTGTACCCTGTCCGTCGAGGCCGAGATTGCGGTATAACACCTGAGATACAATTCGGTATATATTACCATTGTTAAACACAAAATTGCCCAGCCCACAAGGGCAAGGCAACCTTCTGGGATGCCTGTCTGACAAGCTGATCAACAAAAACAAGTGGCATTGGTATTAGTTAATACTGGAGTTATTCGATAGACCGATAATATACGGCATGGTCAGTGGTAAATACACCTGAAACTGTGGTTTTTCTCAAGAATCTGTAGCCGGAGATATTGTCTTAAGCAGAGTCAATATATTGCCGAATAGCTGGATAACTGAATAATTGGTAGCTATCAATTGTCAAAATAATGAACTAATTGCAATATAAGATGAAAGAAAAAAGCCGTCACCAACCTTCAAAAACAGTTGAGGCACTTTTCACAACTGCGGTTGTCAAGATTAAGGCTGATGCCGACAAGGCAGTTGCTAAGCAGAAGGCTATGTCGGAAACAGAGGTTGTCTCAGCAAAAGCCGGGGTAGAGGCCAAGGCAAAAGAACCCATACTTGAGCAAAAAGTAGAGCCGGAAACCGAATCTTTCGATCAGACAGGCACCAACGAGACGAGGTCGGAGGCCGAACCGGTTTCCCAGCAAGAAACAACAGAAACGTTTGAGAGAGAAGCTGAGCAAGAGGTTGGAGCCGCTGAACAAAAAGCAGAGGATGCTGACACAGCCTTTGAAGATGTAGCTGAA
>CAZIKS010000158.1:0-8754 GCA_964539795.1 uncultured Pirellulales bacterium | reverse complement strand
TCATTACACCCACCATTTTGATTTTAGCCGGCCTCGTAATGCTCATTTACGCAATCGCTTTTAATTCCGTCACTGTCGTAGCCCAAAAGGAAGCAGACAAAACTACCGTTCAAACCGCTCCCGATGATAAAGCCACATCCGACCTGGCAGTAAACCTCCAGTCGCTCCGACTCTCGGAATCCCAGGTCGTTCGCGATGTAACTGTAGGCGGCCTGGAAAGACTCTCAACCGGTGTACTCAAAAGAACATATACCGGCCAACCTGATGCTCTCTGCCCGACCTGAGTAAAGTAATAGGGAGGTTATGGCGCCCATAACCAAAAAATCAAAACTAAATAACCTTTCTTCAAAGCTGATTACCTATCGGATTTGGATACAATCGGCTTTTCTACTGCTTTGGCTCGATCCCCTTGGATTGCGCCTGCACGGCATGTGTTCTCCTGTTTTTCATTGCTACTCCTGTCCTCTTGCTACTTTTGCCTGCCCTATAGGAGTCCTGGCCAACTTCAGTGCCCTGCATATATTCCCATTTATCGCCGTCGGCCTGCTCATTGTGGTTGGAGCCCTTGTCGGCAGCCTTCTTTGTGGCTGGGCCTGTCCCTTTGGTCTCCTGCAGGACCTGCTCGCTAAAATTCCAACTCCAAAATTTGACCTGCCCAAATGGACCGGAAACTTTCGCTACGTCGTGCTGGTGGTAACTGTACTCGCAGTACCGTATTTCTTCGGTAAGGATCATCCTCTTTTTATCTGTTCAATCTGTCCGGCCGGTGCTTTGGAGGCTGCCGTACCCAACATCGCAAAATTGGCCGCCGCCGGACAAACTATCGTATGGCCCAGCACTGCCAAGATTATTATCACAGTTTTGATAGTTGCGGCAATGTTCATAAATCGCCGCCCTTGGTGTCGGATTTTCTGTCCTTTGGGTGCAATTTTTAGCCTTTTCAATCGTATTTCGGCCTTTTTCTTGCGTTTCGATGCCGAAAAATGTAACAACTGCCTGCAATGTCACAAGGTGTGCAAATACGGAATAGAGCCGGAAAAATCCCCCAACGATGTGCGATGTAACCGCTGCCTCGAATGCACAAATTGCCCCCAGAACGCTCTCTCACTTGCCAGCGTCTTCAAAAAATCCAAAACAACAACATAGAAAAGCCCAACAATCCGGGCTAACCGTCAATCCTCAGTTTCACCTGCTATCCTGCCCCCGTTGGCTAAAAGTTTCTTCAGGGCATCTTCACCTTCTTTCGGTTTGATGCCCTTCGGTCCGTGAGCGCCGTAATAGGCGACTTTCCCATCGAGATCCACAATACACATCCTGTCCGGCCAGCCCCGGTACGCCTTTTCCACCACCCCATCCATAGTATCGATGATAATAGGAAGTGAAAGTTTAAGCTCGCTTACACACTTGCTGGCCACGATGCTCCGTTCTTCAAGGCTCTTCGGCTGGCCGATTTCCTTGTCGTTTTCTTTTATATCCGGATGCGCCTCGCGGATATAAACCAGGAAAAACTCTGCTTTGTCCCTGTACGACACGTACAGGCTTTCAACCTCGGAGGCCTGTTTACGGAAAGGTGGTCACGTATAACTGCTGAGAATAAGAAACACGCATCTTTTGCCGCGATAGTCCGACAGCCTGACCGTCTCCGTGCCGATTTTACCGATGTTCTTGCCTTCCTCCTCGGTTTCAATCGTCAGTCGCGGCAGCTCAAAATCAGGAGCTATTTGGCCAGCAACAATTGCCGGTTTTTCCTTGGCAGGACTCTTGACTGCTTTCTCAGCCTCTGCCGCATTCGGCTCTGTTGTTGGTGCCTCTATGGCCTCTTTTTGGATTTCGACTGCCTGTTGTGACGTGGCTTTTTTCTTTGTACCAACAATTAACACACTAACTGTCACCACAACCACAATCAGGATTATCGCCACGGCTTGCCGGCTGGCTTCGCCCCGCTTGAATAATGACATGAACTACTCCGGAACAATACACTTGTCTTTAGCTGTTACATTAGAAACGCAAGTATAAAATATTTGTTCCGTTATTGAAAGAGAATTTCCAAAAGATTATCTAACACCGCTGTGATATACCTCCTATAACTCGAATTGTTCGATTTTAAGCCGCCGCTTCTTTCTTACGGCCGGCCAATAATATCACGACCACAACCACCACCAAAACAATCAAAACCGCCGCCCAGTTTTTCTTTGCAGGTGCTCTTGCCGCAACCGCTCTCTTTATCGTTATGGTATATGGTTCCGCTTTGACCTTGAAAGGCCCGCCTATTTCAACCGTCGCCGTCAAAGGCCCTGCCACGTTTTTAGGCTCTCGCCACGAGAGCGAACACGTCCCGCCTCAGCCATACTCGAAATTGAACGTCCTGTCATACTTCCCGTCGGCACTCTTGATATGCAGTTTCGGTGCCCGCGGCCTGCTGCCGCTGCGAGTCAGCGATATCCGCTCTCCGAGTTCTCCCCTAAGCCCCTGGTCAAAGTAGTGCCTTGAATCTCCTTCTCTTGACGTCAGGCTGCATATAACCGGTTCCCCCACGGCCAGTTCTGTCTCGCCGTTTTCACTAACTTCGAAATTTCCTTTTTCATCGAACCATTGTCCCTTTAGTTCCCAGGTACTACCCCCCTCGTCTTTTCGCTCAATCGCCCAGTAATTGATGCAGTATTTGCCCACCGGCAGTTCCCCAGTTCCCTTTTCCAGCCTGACGGCGAAAAGACCGTTTTCTCCCCCCGCCGAAAAACCGGTTATCGCCTCCTGCATTTTCACCTTGCCGAACCTGATGTCCTCAGCCGCCTCAAGTTTTATATAGGCACCGTCCCGGGCGATTTCCGGCCGGTAAAAATCTCCGTCAATCTCGATGTAATTACCGACAAACCTCGTGTCCCGCTCGTCCTTCTTCCCAATTCGGATTCGGTCGCACTTACTCCATTGTATGGATTTGTCATCAAAAGTGCCGTTGGCGTTATAGTCGATTAGCATGCAGAACTTCTTTTTGCCGTCCACCTTTACATAACCTTCGTACCACCCGCCAGAAGTTACATGCACTTGCGTCGGAATATTGTCCCTGCCAACGATAAATCTGAAATTCAGATGGTAAGTGATCGGCCCGTCTTCACCTTCGAAATATACCGGCACCGGACCTAAATATGAATAGTTGCTTTCTGCTTGATTGGCCTTGATAACCTTCTCATCGGAAAGCTCGCCATCTCCGTTGGAATCGAAATACATATTGTCATACGGACCGTTGGAGTGTTTCCTGTCGAACGCAAGTCGGCGAAAACCCTTTTCAACCATTGGGCTTTTCCACGTGCCGAAATACTGCTGATTACCCTCGAATTTCGGCAGATTGACCCCTTCGGGTGCCTCCGCTGACAAATCTATCCAGTCCATTAGCATATCCCCGACAACCCGATCGGCCTGAGCAGCCGTTCGATAGCTTAGCCATTGCAGTTCTTCCGCCACAGACGATCCACCACCAGCCGCCAATAACAGTAATATAAAAATAACTCTTCGCCTTACCATTTTCGAAATCTTTCAATAATTTCATTTATTATACCACGGCAATTCTCCATTACAACTATATAAATCTCTTATTTCTGAAAAATCATTTCACCTTTTCATCCACTTCTAATATTCCCTTTAAGCTTCTTTTCCTCCCAGTAAATTCTACAGTCCGGCAATATTTCTTGCAGGTTCATATAACCATCGTAGGTTACATCACTGTATTTTAGGAATAGTTCATTGAGGTTGGTCAGCACTTTCAAACTATCCATTCCTGCATCAGTCACCTTTGTGTGTCCGAGGTCAAGAGATTGGAGTTTCGTTAACCTCTTAAGATTTACCAGACCGGTATCCGAAATTTGTGTGCCACTAAGCCCTAATTGGATCAGATTTGTTAAACCTTTCAAGTGCTCAAGGCCGGCATCAGTAACTTGAGTTTCTCCCAAGTAGAGCATATTAAGGTTATTCAGTCCTTTCAGGTTTATCAGCCCTCCGTCAGTAATGTCGGTGTTATTAAGAATAAGCCCTTCCAGTTTTTCCAGTCCCGCCAGATGTGCTACTCCTGCATCGGTAACCTTAGTACCACCGAGGTACAGCAACTTGAGGTTGACCATACCTGCCGGATGATCAAGTCCCGCATCGCTAATTTGAGTGCGAGTGAGGACCAAAAATTCAAGTTGATGTAACAGTCCAAACTCATTGAGTTTACTAAGCCCCTCGTCGGTGATTTGTGAATCGTCGAGCCGCAAATCTAAGAAAATAATGCATTAAACCCGAATGATTCATTTTATTTGAAAATAAAATAATTTGCGAAAGTTAAGAACTTTCGATGCTCTCGACACTGTATCACATATTCTTATTATTATAGAATTTCTTCTCGTGAATATCAGCGTACCCCTTAAGCCGCTTAAGAACATCAGGATAATCATTCTTGACATCTTCAGTTTCATAGGGATCGTTTTTCATATCGAAAAGTGACAAGCCGATTTTTTCCTGTTTGTACTTGCCCGCCGCACCGTCGTTACCGGCTTTTACCAGTGTGCGGTAGCTGTGGGGAATGTGGAGTTTCCATCTGCCGTCCCCGCTGAGCACTCCCTGGAACTCTTTGCCATTGGAGAATGGATAATATTTGTGAGGGTTTTTCGCTTCTGGTTTGCCTGACACAAGCTTCCACACATCTTTGCCGTCTATCGTGTTTTCAGGCAGCGCCGCGCCGGTCAAACCCGCAAGCGTCGGTAAAAGATCGACCGTGCAGAACATCCGTTCGCTGGCCGAACCGGCCGCTACCTTGCCGGGGTACTTGATGATGCACGCGCTCCGTACTCCGCCGTCAAAGGTTGTCCCCTTCGCCTCGCGATAAGGCGTTTTCCCCGCGTGATTGCCATAAGATATCCACGGCCCGTTGTCGCTTGTAAAGATGACGATAGTGTCCTTTTCAGCGCCGCTGTCTTTAAGGGCCTTTGTGATTTGGCCCACAGACCAGTCAACCTCCATCATCACGTCCGCGTAAAGCCCTGTGCCGGATTTTCCCGCGAATTTTTTACTGACGAACAGCGGAACATGCGGCATCGAGTGAGGTACATAAAGAAAGAACGGATTGTTTTTATTCCGTTTGATAAAATCAACCGCCTTTTCAGTGTACCACGTTGTCAGCATCGGCTGATGTTCCGGGGTCACTCGAGCTACCTTAACTTTACCGTTCTCAAAATACTGTAGCGGATACCTTCCCCAGTACTCCGGGTTTTCCGGGTGGAACTCCCACATATCATTGGAATACAATAAACCGCAGGACTCGTCAAAACCCCTGTCCCATGGACGCCGCCCGTCCTGGTCGCCGATATGCCACTTACCGAAGATTGCCGTTTTATACCCGTTGCCCTTAAATACTTCGGCCATTATCTTGTACTTCGGATCAAGACCTGCGCCTTTAGGCCCGTGAGCGCCGAAAACTTTTGTTCTTCCCGGGAAGCACCCGCTGAGTAGCGACGCCCTTGATGCTGAGCATACCGCCTGCGGAACATAAAAATTATTAAATCGGCAGCCTTCATCTGCTAATTGCTTAACATTAGGTGTTTTGTATTGTTGTCTGCCGAAAGGCTCAAAATCGCTCCAGCCGGAGTCGTCAAGAAAGACGAGAACAATGTTAGGTTGTTTCCTGTTGACGTTACTAACGTTGCTTCTGATACATCCGGAGGGCAGTAATCCCGATACTGCCGAAATTGCTGCTAATTTCAAAAATTCTCGTCTGCTTTGAATTCGTTTCATTTTTCGCATCCCTTTCTCGGAGTATAAATAAAATATTGCTTGGAATATAATATCAAACCTGTCTCGAAAACTTAAGATTTTTTTCATATTTTTTCCACCCTTTTTATTTAGCCTCCTGCACCCTTGGGGCCCGATGTCGCCTATTAAATTCGTCATTGCGAGGAGCGAAGCAACGTGGCAATCTCAATTCGCGCAATACGCAAGACGCAATACGCACTACGAAAAAGCCCAACGTGGTACGGGGCATTTTTCTCCCCAATGAGGGCAAAGCCCTCACGTGTTGTCGTTTTAAAAACTTTACAGGTTCATCTCAAATTCATATAATAACTGGGGGTGTATAGGATTAACCATATGGATAGAGATGAAGTGCTTAACAAGTTAAGGTCAAAAGTAGTGAAACTTTTGAACGAAATTGAGAATGGTGCACTTCTAAAAGTCCAGTTTAAAGCATTGCCCAACAATTGCAGCGTTGTGGCGAAATGGCAGTTTACTCCTCCATGTGACGCAGCAATTCTTCTGAGAGAGGGCTGGAAAGATGTCGACGTAGCACACGAGCTATTACACCTTAAGACAGAATTAGTTGATGGATACGCTGTACCTGCTTGGCGTCAAGGTGTAAACAAAGATGACAATATTGAGACAGCTTGTGGAGACACCGTCCATAGTTACGTGAATGATATAGTCGTGTTTGAACAAATGCACAAAATTGGTTTTAGCATAGATGGTGACATACTGAAGCAACAGCTTTTCGATGACATGTATACTACAGTGCCAAAAAGGTTAGCAAAACACTGTTCGCGAAGGAATGATGGAATGGCACATTTAGACAACATTGGTTTTGGAGTTTTGAGACGTAGTTGTTTTCTTGTTCATGCGGAATTGTTTTTAGAACACTATGCTGACTTTTTAAAGCCAGAGCATTTGGCAAGTACAAAAGAATTTGTTGAAAGTTTCAGGAAGTACCGACATCGAGAAGCAAGAAAGGCCGATAGGCTGCTTTTTTTATTTAAGACTCATAACGTCATGAACCCCAAAGAACAAAAACAAATTCTTAGTGCATGGTTGCAATTGGGACGTTTTGACAGCCATTTTGGCGTCTCAGTGTATGTTAGAGCTAATAACGGTTACATCCTTCCGTACCCAGTTGAAGTATAGTGAATCTACAGAAACAACTATTTCTTTTTATAAATAAAAAACATTCAATACGTCATTCTAGCATGCCAAATTAAAGTTGTCCGCCTGCACCTTAGGTGGCCATATAATAATTTTTTGCCTACGGCGATCCCAAACCTTCACTTCCCGCCAAAGGAAAAAAACATTCACCTACCTATTTTCCCATACTCAATCGACTTTTTCAATAGCACTGGCGTCCTAAGTTTCCTCACTTATTTTGACAGGAACATATTCTGGAGTGATTAGCGGTGGCTTCTTGTCAAAAAGAATGCTTCCTGCCAAGGCCCCTACATATTGGTATACTTGCCCCCTGAGAACTTCCCTCACATTGGACTCCACTACAAACTTTAACGAAGACTCGGCTCGCTTTTTGCAATAGAATGGGAAAATTCGCCCTCTTTGACGATAGTGAACCTTAATACGAAGTTGATAATTTCCTGGCTCGATCTGAACCGAATCCACTATTTTGCTACAAGTTTCTTGGATTGCTCTGAGTATTTCCTGACCAGCTTGAGCTAATTCCTCCTCGTTATTCTCCTGTGTGACTGGTGCATATCTTTGCTTAAGTTCCAATATTTTCATTGAGAAGTCACGGTAAGCCTTTTGTATTGATTCAGCATAATGCTCCTGCGAAAATAAATAAGTTATCCTTTGTGGCATTGAATCGCCTAGGAAATACAAGGGACTGGTCGAATGGAAATAGTAGTTGGCGACCCCGTGTTCGGACCTTACTTTCTCTCCAAAACTTATGACATTAAGATTAAAACTCTTAGTGGACCCATTTCCCTTATTAAGTTTCACCTCTAAACTTTCGATTAGTGCCACTGCATTATACGCTACTAATACAGCATTTGTGTAAAAGCACTCGCCACTTTCAAAGATACGTAGAAAGAACTCGCGAGTTATTCTGAATTCCAAACTCGGTTTACGATTCACAAGTTCTATGATCTTCAAGATTGTCCAAATCAAACTGGCAAAAAAAGCGAAAACTAACATCACACGAGGAATATACACCCCTAAACCGGAAAAATATTGCGGATCTATGCAAAGCATATTTGTCTGTGTCACTACATTGAAAACCATGCTTAAACCCTCCCTACAACATCGCCTACAGTAGCAGCTTTAGGAATATTTATTCCAAGGCTTTTTTCAGGTTCGAAGTCAACAGACCAAGGGCCAGGAATTTCCTCAGTGATTTCTTTCGCCTCACCAGAATACAAAGAGAAAGCTTTTAATAATGGGCTCGGTGTAGTTATTGTACGCCGTTGCTGCTTTACTTCCCTGAAGCGCTTAGCTAAATATAAACTCGCTTTCTGTTCACAGATAACTTGGATTTCCCCTATCGGAAAAAGCAATTCGTCCGTTTCGAAGAGCTTTAAAAATTTTGTTTCTTTCACCAAGCTGAAAACAGTAAGTCTATCTCCTTTCGACAGGTTTTCCGAAGCTAAAATAACCACATGATCTTCGTCGATTATCGCCTTTATTTCACCTACACGTTCCATAGCATTAATCCCCTATAATCTCAATCTATGCGTCCAATTAACAGTTTTCCCTTCGCTCTTTTTTTATAATAATTCTTAAAACCTTCAACTCGCTTAAAAATTATACCCAAATACAAAACCCCGTCAAACCAAATCTATCCAACATATTGTCATCCCCGAGAAGTTTCTTCATTGGCACAGAACAGGGGACCACTCAATTAACAGCCCCATTTTTTTCCTTTTACCTTTTGTCTTTAATCTTTTCTTTGCGCCCCTGTGCCCAAGCAGGAAATAGCGCTAGCGTGGTACACTATTGCGCTAACTTAATAAATAGTCC
>CAZIKS010000157.1:1017-8783 GCA_964539795.1 uncultured Pirellulales bacterium | reverse complement strand
CCCAAATGAATTTTCAGCTTCGATAATTTATGACCAGAACGACAAAATAATTTATCCTGTCCCGCCCAGTCAGAGAATTATCTATTCATCTGATAATGTCCAAAAAGTTTGGAAAATAGAATTTTCAGACGCAAATTATGTCGAAGCCATAAAAGAATACGACAAAATTTCCAAATACTCTTCTATCCCGGATGAAGTATATCAAAGTCAAATGGGTATAATAAGATGTTTGGTTAAACAGAGCAAATTCAACGATGCTATAAAAATCTGTCCGGCTCTTGCCTATCCCGGCAAACATATCATAAATGAATTTACTCCTGAACAAATTGCCCGTGCAAAACTGATGCTTGTAAATCTTTATAGCAGGACAGAACACAAAAATTTACACAATGAGCTATGCAACCAGCTTGCAGATACTTTGGAATCTGGTATCCCTACAGAAACGCAGGTTTTTGTGCTTGAAGAATTAATAAAGCTGGCCCACAAATCGGCTCTGGCCGACAAATTAAACACAGAAATTAAAACAGCAAAAAAAGTAATCGACTCAGCATCTCTGTCCATTATGGCAGCCGATTACTTCGATGCTGATACGGCTGCGCAGGGTGAGCCGGATAAAAGCTTCTATAAAATTCAATCTACTCGGCCGCTATACTGCATAAAATTTAAAAACGAGGATAAAAAAACTGTCAACATATTGACTGTCGAAGAAATGAAACAGTTATGGCAAGGAAGCGTTGATGACTATACAGACAAATTAGTCTTTTGCAGGATTTATGATGACAAAGGCGAGCAAATTGCCGGCGAGCCGAGAATGTATTTAGGTAGAGAGGTTATTTTAGGCAATGTTTTTTCAACGCTGAATTTAAAAAATTATTTTAACGACTGGAAGGCTGAACTTTACCTACGAATAGGTGTTTTTAAAGAAACTGCCGACAAAAAGAAATTTATCTATCTCTGGATTGCTTTTACAATAATAATACTTATGTTTTCAAGTACCCTTCTGGCCAGCAAAGCCGTCCTGAGGCAGGCAAAACTGAACCGGCTTAAGAATGATTTTATCGCGACGGTGTCGCACGAGCTGAAGACGCCGCTGTCATCGATGCGTGTGCTTGTTGATACTTTATTAGAGGGCAATTACGAAGGAGAGAAAACGGCCACCGATTACCTGCATTTGATTTCAAAGGAAAACGAGCGGCTCAGCAGGCTGATAGATAATTTCCTGACGTTTTCACGTATGGAAAGAAATAAAAAGGCGTTCGATATTAGCAGTGTAAGCCCGGCTGAGATTGCACAGACGGCGGCAGAGGCCGTCCAGACCAAGTTAATCAAGGGCAAATGCAGATTAGATGTTAGTATTGACGAAGGTCTGGCGGATGTATCGGCCGACAAGGATGCTATGGTAACGGTGCTGGTGAATTTGCTTGATAATGCATATAAATACTCTTATGATAATAAGCAAATCGAGCTGAGAGTATTCAGCGAAGACAGTTTTGTTTGTTTTTCGGTCAAGGACAACGGCATAGGGATGACACGCCGACAGATAAAAAAAGTGTTCGACAGGTTTTACCAGGCCGACAGCTCGCTTTCGCGCCAAGCCGAGGGTACGGGGCTTGGCCTGGCAATCGTGAAATTTATTGTGGATGCACACAAAGGCAAGATAAGAGTTGACAGTAAGGTTAGTTGCGGTAGTGTATTCAAGGTACTGCTGCCTATTTTAGTAGATAAGGAGAAATAGAAATGAGTAAGTTAACTTCTTTTTCAATGTTTTTGGGGTTGCTGTTTTGTTTTCTGTGCATCGGCTCGTGCATATATATCCACGGAAACTGCGGGTGTAATCTGGACTCGGAGTTCAAAAGGGATGTCGAATTAGAAACTGATATGGCTGACGGGATGACTCTTTCAGTGGAAACAACCCATAGTCATATTAATGTTTCCGGGACAGATGAGAAGCGATGTTATGTAAAGGCCAATATCAGGGTGCGGGCGGAAAATGCTGAAAAGGCCAGAGAAATTGCAGAAAAGGTAAAAGTAGATTTTAAGAAGTTCGGGGAACATGTAATTATAGCTGCTTTTAAGCCGCAAGTAGAAGAAAAATATGGTGTTTATGTGAGTTACGATGTGAGGGCGCCAAGAAAAACAAATGTTATTCTTAAAACAAGTCATGGCCCTATTGAATGCGATGATCTTGATGGAAATGTAACGGCTTCAACGACTCATGATCCGGTACGATGCAGTAATATCAGAGGTAACCTGAGAATAACAACGAGCCATGACTCAATCGAATGCAGTAATATCATCGGGGATTTGAAATTAAACACTACGCATGACCGAATAAAGCTTAGCTATATCACCGGCAGTGTTGAGGCAAATACAACGCACGATCCAATCGAAGCAGAATATGTAAGCGGTCAGATGGACCTGCGAACTTCGCACGGCAGAGTATTATGCAGAGAAATTGACAGCAAACAATTGCATATTCGGACAAGTCATGACAATGTCAATATTTCTTTTAAGAATGGAGTTGAGGGTGAAATTGACGCAAATATTAACACTTCATATGGAAATATTAAATTTGACTTACCCGTTGATTTTAGTGGTGAAATATTTATGTCAACCACTCACGGCAAAATAAAAAGCGATGTTCCAATCATTGTAAAGGGGGAGATATCTGAGGAAAATATAAGCGGAAAAATCGGAGAGGGAGCAGGTAAGATCAGTTTGAAAACAAAACATGGTTCTATTTTATTAAAGTGATACTATGTGAATCCGGTATAAATGGAAACGGTTTTAATAATAGAAGACGATTCTACGATGGTGCGGGGGCTGCGGGACAACTTCGAGTACGCAGGGTACGGCGTGTTGACGGCGGCGGACGGCGAGGCGGGTCTGAATGCGGCCCTTGACGGCAAGCCGGATTTGGTGATTTTAGATATAATGCTGCCGAAGATTAACGGTTATGAGATATGCAGGCTAATCCGCGAGCAAAATCTTGATATGCCGATAATAATGCTGACGGCCAAGGGAGAGGAATCGGATATTGTACTGGGTTTGAATCTCGGGGCGGATGATTATGTGACGAAGCCTTTCAGCATAAAAGAGCTTCTCAGCCGTGTAGAGGCGTTTCTTCGGAGGAGAAGAAAAGCGGAGCCAGCCGTATATGAATTCGGTAATTGCCGGCTGGATACGAGGGCGTGCACATTTATGCGTGAGGGGAAAGAGGTCCGGCTGACTCCGAAAGAATTCAAGATGCTGCATTTATTTGTTCGAAGGGCGGGGTGCGCCCTGACGCGAGATGAGATTTTAAATTCCGTGTGGGGTTATTCGAGCTTTATTACTCAGCGGAGCATAGACCGGTTCGTCACGACCTTAAGAAATAAAATCGAGCCGGAGCCTCACAGTCCTACCTACATTCATACCATAAGGGAGATAGGCTACAAATTCGAGGCGGGGAAGCAGCCTGTTTAACGGGAGACAAAAGTTTCTTGCAATTTTAGCGTCGAGAAGCTACTTTATTGGAAGAACCTTAGTGTCGAAGCGGTTATCGTCACCGGGTGTATAATTGCAGTTTGAGAAAAATATAATTTTAATTCGGGACAACAGATATGGAAAACCCACGATGGAGCAGAGTAAAGCGGGCCAGAAAAAGCGGCTTCCGGAAACGTAACAGGACCCAAAACGGACGGAAAACGTTAAACAATAAACGACGCGAAGGCCGCCGCGTTAATGTTAGCAGATTATAAATATGGACAGTAAAGCAAGGGTCCATAGCTATTCAAGAAGTAATTTTTAATGAAATGACGGCTGTGGGGACCAATGAAAACGGGTAAAACCATAATTTTGCCGAAGAGAACCATAAGGAGGCGGGGTATTGCGGGGAAGTGGTGTATATCTACGCATTTGACATAGCATACGATATGAAGCGCCAGTCGGTAGCCGAACTTCTCGGAGAATCATAACAAAATTATTCCATCAGTCGAGAGATACAACAAAATCTTCGTGAGATTCGCGTGGACCTTGCCCGCTTTAGTGACGAGCTATCCAACATAACAAAATTTTTCGGTGACTGGCATCTGACAAAGATATATACCAATCTTTCCAACCGCTTCCATCTTGCCGACTGGTACCGCGTTATACGCGAGAAGCTTAAGACGCTCGGCGACCTTTACCAGTTACTCCGGCAGGACTGGGTGAATTTCTGGATGGTTGTGCTTGAAGCAACGATAGTTTTATTATTTATCTTAGATGTAATCCTGCTACTTGTCGGACTTTAATCGCGACTGAAGTCCAATCACAGAAACATATAGTAATTATGACAGAGCGGCTAAATTCTACAAGGCAGGGGAAAGAGCCAGAGTCGAGCCCGGATGTGATTAGATTTGAATGCACCCAAATCGATTCTTCCGGCGATTACACTGAATTTAACGATTATCAGATTTTCGGCGTAATCCGGCGTCACTGCTGTTGTCGCAGCCGATGTTAAAACTGAGTAGAATGCCATCAGGGCAAGGCTCAGGGGAATTATATTTTTCACTTTACAACTCCTGAGTGATGTTTTGTTGCGTGTTGGAGATAATTCATACTTTATGATATCATAATTCGCAGACAAAATCAAGTTTTTTCAGTTCTGTCTTAAACGAGGAACAGCTATTTAACCTACATAAAACAGGATAAACCCGGGAAAAAGGACAAAATGGTGAACGGCAACCTAAGGCGGTCAGAAAGGCTTATAATCTAAAAATGCTGATATAATGAAAATTTTTGTTGCAAAAGCAGCCGATATTGTTAGAATGCGCAGTTTTGGTTGCTGGAGTACTTTAGTTATGAAAAAAGATATACATCCGGAATATCATAAGGTAACGGTTCGTTGCGGCTGCGGGAATACTTTCGAGACCCGAAGCACATCAAAAGAGGTACACGCTGAAATCTGCTCGGCATGCCATCCGTTCTATACGGGCAAGCAGAAATACGTGGATACGGCCGGTCGAATAGAACGATTCGAGAAGAAATACGGTAAAGATTACTTCAAAAAGAACCAAAAAGACAAAAAACAATAGCATCGTTTAGCATATAGCGGATAGCGTACAGGAAACACAATCCCGGCATCGGGAACTAAACGTTATCCGCTATTTTTCTTTAGATTAGAGGAGCAAACTATGGCGGAAACTAACAAAAACCTTCTGGACAAACTCGAAGAACTCGACGAACGTTACCGCCAACTCGAAGAGCAAATCGCAGACCCTGCAATATCGTCGGATTCCGGGAAGCTGATATCGCTATCGAAGGAACAGGGCAAGCTCAAAGGGACGATTACAAAATACCGCGAGTACAAGAAGACAGGTTTTGATATTGCAGACGCCGAGAAGATTTTAGAAGACAACACAACAGAAGAAGACTTCAGGGAGTTGGCGAAGGAAGAAATCAACCAGCTTGAAAGCAGGCAAAAGAGTCTTCTCGAAGAGATTCAAGACAGTCTTTTAATGGCAGACGATATGGAAGTAAAATCCGTGATAATGGAAATACGAGCAGGCACCGGCGGCGATGAAGCGGCTTTGTTTGCGCGCGAGCTGTACAATATGTACGTGAGATATGCCGAGAGCCGCAGATGGAAGGTGGAACAACTGGATTTCAGTGTGACGGAAATGGGTGGGTTTCGTGAGATGATATTCAGTATCAAAGGCAAAGGCGCCTGGTCCGAACTTGGCTACGAGGGAGGCGGGCATCGCGTTCAGCGGGTGCCGGAGACCGAGTCACAGGGGAGAGTTCACACATCGGCTGCGACGGTGGCGGTATTGGCAGAGCCTGAAGAGCTTGATATCGAAATAAACCCGAGCGATGTTGTCGAACATGTCAGCCGGTCAAGCGGTCCGGGGGGACAAAGCGTTAATAAACTCAGCAGCGCGATTAAACTTGAGCATATTCCAACGGGAATTACGGTAAGTATGCAGGATGAAAAAAGCCAGCATAAAAACCGGGCCAAGGCCTGGCGTATTTTGCGAAGCCGAATCTACGAATATCACCAGAATAAAGAAAGGGCCAAGCGGGATTTGCAGCGCAAGACGATGATAGGGTCAGGGGACAGGAGCCAAAAAATCAGGACATATAATTTTCCGCAGAATCGCATGACTGACCATAGAATTAACTTGTCACTTTACAGCCTTGAGAAGATAATGGCCGGCGAGCTGGGTGAAGTGATAGCGGCACTGAAAGAACACGACAAACAAGAAAGACTGAAAAATCTTTAAGGCAAGATTGACAAGTATTCGACAGTTAGATGATTCGATGTGGAGACGGAGTTGCCGATGATAGTTGTGGTTACAGGGATGGTTGGTGTTGACAAGAAGAGTTATCTTGAAAAGGTATGCCAATTAGCCGGTGAAAGAGGTAAAGAACCGGTGCTGTGCAATGTCGGCGACCGGATGTATGCGGAGGCACCGGACATCAGCCCCGGTAAAATCCTGGACATATCAATGAAGAGGCTGAGTTCGCTGCGCCGCAGCGTTTTTAAGGATATCATCGCCAAATCCAAAAAAGGCGGCAACCTAATCGTAAATACTCATGCGACCTTTCGGTGGCGGCACGGGCTTTTTCCAGCAGTGGACTTCGACCAGATGCGCCAACTCGGCGCCGATATGTATATTTGCCTTATTGACGGGGTAGCAGCACTGCACGCACGGCTGGCGGTTGAACATTCGGTCCGGCACAGTCTTAAAGATTTGATTGTCTGGCGTGAAGAGGAAATTATCGGGACGGAAATGCTGTGCAAGGGTATAAATGACCAAATACCCTTCCACTGCATCGCTCGCGGGGCCAAAGAAGAAACGGTGGAGGCATTCTACAGACTCGTTTTTGAGCCGGAGATTAAAAAGGCGTACCTGAGTTTTCCTATGACCCATATCGGCGATACGGACGATGCACGAAGGCAAATTGACGAGTTTCGAGAAACGATGAAAGAGTTTTTTACGTGTTTCGACCCAGGCGACCTGGAGGAAACGTTTTTACCTTCGTATGCTCATAAAGCACAACAAGATGGGCGGGACTTTGTCGAGGTAACGGTACTGGGGCAGAGAATCAAACTTGATTTGAACGAGGTCATGCAAATCGAGCAGGACATTAACAGTCAAACATACGCCCGCGACTTTATGCTGATAGACCAGTCGGATATGATATTGAGCTTTATCCCGACGCTTGAGGACGGACGGGCAGCCATATCCAGCGGAGTCGAAAGGGAACTGCAACACGCTCACGAGGCGGCCAAGGAAGTTTATGTCATCTGGACGGCAAAACAGAGACCATCGGTGTTTGTTACCCAGACGGCAACGAAAGTCTTAAACAGCCTTAGTGAGGCGGAGAAATTTTTCAGAAAAGAAAAATCTGTATAACACTGAATTGATTACGTTAGACGGGAGAAGATAAAATGACGGATAAGGAATTAGCGGGGTATATCGACCATGCGATTCTCCGGCCGGAAACAACGAAAGAGCAAATCGAACAGTTATGCCGGGAGGCCGAGGAGTACGGGTTTTATTCGGTGTTCGTTAATCCACGATGGGTTGATTTTGCTGCTGACAGATTACACAACTCGAAAGTAAAAGTCGGCAGCGTCGTAAGTTTTCCGTTCGGCACCGATTCAACCAGGACCAAAACGAGCCAGGCTAAAGAGAACATTTTTGCCGGAGCCGATGAGGTCGATATGGTAGCCGATTTAGGGGCGATAATTGACGGCGATGAGCAATACCTGGGAAACCAACTGCGGGCGGTATTGGAGG
>CAZIKS010000157.1:0-1007 GCA_964539795.1 uncultured Pirellulales bacterium | reverse complement strand
GTTTTAAGGTGATAATTGAAGCGGCGGCGCTGACGAAAGAGCAGAAAATATTCGCCTGTCAAATCGCAGAAAGGGTGGGCGTAGATTTTATAAAAACGAGCACGGGTTTCCACCCTGCCGGCGGAGCGACGGTAGAGGATGTCAGGTTAATCAAGCAAACGGCTCCGGGGTGTAAAGTCAAGGCATCCGGCGGAATTAAAACCCTGGAGCAGGCACTTGCGATGCTTGAGGAAGGGGCTGAGAGATTGGGTATGTCTTCCGGCGTGCAGATTATAGAGCAACTCAAGTCAGGCCAGCTATAATGAATGCAGGTACAATTGCAAAAGCAGATAAAAGCATTGTTTGCAAAGTACACTATAAAAAAATCTCAATACCGGTAAAGCTGTCGGCACTAAGCGAATTGTTCGCCGGTCTTAAAGAACCGTCGATTTTAGGCGGTAATATTGGTTTGACAGAAACGGAGAGGTTCAGTTACTGGACGGCTGAGGCTAAAGAGGTTTTTGAATTTCGTGCAGGAGAAAAAGACCCGTTCGGTAAACTGAAACAAAGGCTGGATAAATACAGTCTTGAAAAAGCCTGTGAAAAGGCATTGCCGAAAGGTGTTTTCTGTGGGGGATGGGTGGGGTATTTCAGCTATGAACTCGGTAGGTATATCGAGAAGCTGCCGGCGACGACGGTAGATGATATTAAAATGACTCTGATTCGATTGTGCTTCTATGACAAGGTAATCTGCTATGACTATATTGAAAAGAGCTTTTGGCTGATTGCTTTGGAATTGCCGGAAGACATTGACAATCCGCAGGAGAAGCTGGCGTCTCTGGAGGAGTTATTGGCCAAATGCCAAACAGTTTCGGTAAGGCAGCTCTATCCTGCCGACCTTGATAATATTGACTTTTCTCAAATCCGCTGCAATATGAACAGGGATTACTACCTTCGGTCGGTGGAGAAAATAAAACGCTATATCTATGACGGGGATGTTTACCAGGTTAATTTTTCTCAGCGATTCG
>CAZIKS010000156.1:0-8803 GCA_964539795.1 uncultured Pirellulales bacterium | reverse complement strand
TTGCGGAGGGAGAGGAGAGAGCGAGAAAATCCCAGCCCTGATAGCTTGTACACACATTATATCCATCCCGCCTGAAAAGTCAATCTTTTTTTAACCGCCCGGCGAAAAAAAACAGGGCTGGGTTGCGGAGGGAGAGGAGAGAGCGAGAAAAGCCCAGCCCTGTCATATGCCTCTATTAATGTTATACCGATTGTATCAAAAAGGGTTCGTCTGTTCAAGTTAAAAATAATAAAAAAATAATAAAAAAAACCTGACTCAGTAAAAGGGCTTATAGCGTCTTGAAGCAGCATTCTGAGGATATGCTCTAATTTTGCCGGTAAATTTCCTTACCGTTAATCAGCCTGTTTATTGCCAAAAACAGCCTAAAAGGGCTTTGAGCCCATGAAAAATTTTAAAATTTTCTAAAAAATCTCAAAAAATCCTTGACTTTTCTACAGACCCCGTTCTAATTAGCCATTGGAGAAGATGGTGAATTACGTAGAGGGTTTTCACCTCTTTATTTCAGCAAATGGTACAAATAAGTTGCTAACTGCGACAGGGGATGAATCTATAACATTAGATTGAAGAGGAGAAGTTAATATGAGAGTAAGAATGCTTTCAAGCATTCTGATTTGCGATCTTCTTTGCAGTGTCTCATTGGCCCTGCCAAGTCCGAATGTGTGGTGGGACCGGACCGACCCCGGTGCTGCATACGCAGAATGGGGCTTTGATACGGGCGATAATCCCGCTTTGCCGGAAAACTACGGTGGTCCCGATGGTGCTGACCCACCAGAGGCTGACATTACGGCGACCGGCGATGTTTATGGAACTGCCGGTTGGTACGAAACTAATTTTCTGGGCAGAGACGGTGTATGGCATGGGGATCTTACTGGTTTTTCTTTGGAAATACCTAACTACCTGTTACCCAATGAATTCAAGGAAATATGGGTAGAGGTAGGGTTCAGGGGATTTTTAATCGATTATAGCATCGATAATCCATTAACTGGCGTAACTTATCTGGGCCAGAATGTGGAGTTTCTCCCCGATGGCTGGAAGGTATTGAATATCGGGTGGCAAATCGTGCCAAATCCCGCGTCTGAGACCATTTATATGATGTTTGAAGACAGTGGTGCTGATCTCGACTATGTCACGGTCGATACTATCTGTGTCCCGGAGCCTTTAAGCATATTTTTGCTTGGCCTGGGTGCTTTAGCACTGAGACGAAGACGTTAAACGGAAGAGCTTGAAATTTAATTGTCAAAGGGCTGTGAGCATAATTGCTCGCAGCCCTTTCTTTATGCCAAGCCTATACTGAGAGCAGCTTTGTTGAAACTTGTCTCTGCATTCAAGCCACCAATTTTTTCAATAGGCTTCAGTGTGGAAGCAAACCTCAAAATAATCTTAATTTTTTGGGCTTCCTCTGCCAATAATACAACCACCAACATTACTCTCTTATTTGGGCCGTTTATATAATACTTCTTTCTCTGAAATTGTTCTTGGTTGCCGCTTTTAATATATTCCTTATAAAATAAATAAAAAAACGAACATATTGTCTCCTTTTAAGTATATGATGTATAATCATTCAGCCTTGTAGGCTCGGCCGGCAGGTAGAGCCGATAGAAACAATTCGAATCATTTGCATCTTTGGGACAATGCGGGTAGTTTAATATAATCACAGGATACAATAGTATTGTTAACTGGTGTATAGGAGAAAGATTATGAAGCGCAAACGAATCATTTTACCGATAGTTTCTCTTACTGTATTGGGTTTGATGGTCGGGGCCGTTAGCTGGTTTCTCTTACTCAAATACTCTCCAAAATATACCGCCCGGACATTTATTAAAGTCCTGCCGCCTGTAGAAAAAGACCCTGCAGTTATCAGTTCAGCAATGGTGAACAAGGATATTCAATATGGTCATCGTGTATCTATAGCTGACCTTATAAAAAGGCAAAGCACTCTTCAGGAATTGCTCGACAGGGATAAAATTAGAGAAACCGAATGGCTCAAACGGCTTGGTGAAACCAGAGATGTTAGAATTAAAGAAGCCTGTAAAGACTTACAAAAGCATTTTGACGCCCGTGCCCAGAGAGATGCCGCTTTTGTCAGCCTATCGATGACTTGCAGTGACAAAAAAGAGGCCGCAGATATAGTCAATGAAATGGTGGATATGTTTCTTACTTCACAGGGAAGTGCAAAGCAGAAAGAAGTCGCTGCCAAGCTTGCGACGCTTAAGGCACAGCGTGTCACTGTCCAGAGAGAGTTGAGATTGGCTGAAGAAACTTTGGATGGCATTCGTAAGAATTCCGGTTTTACCGATCTCGAAGAACGAACCTGCCCTCATCCTGTTACCGCAAGACTGATTCGTCTGGAACTTGAGCAGGACAATTGTATTCTGGAAATAGCCCAGCAGCGGGCAAACATAAAAAATCTTGAAAAGCATGCCGAAAAAGCTGAAAGTCAATCTCGCGAAAACCTTAACAATGTACGGGACTATTTGATTGTTTTGGAGAGCAAGCTTGAAAAGTTACAGGAGTTGCAAAACCAGGCATCTGAAAAAAAGAGAATGTTAGATTTGGCACGCATACAGTATGAGCAGCAGGCAAGAATTCGAGATGAGAGACGGGACATGCTCGACAAACTCAAATCTCATATCGAAAAAAGAATAATAATGCATGACGACCCCGAGACGTCTAAGGTGCAGTTTGCCGGATATGCTCCGGTGCCGCTCGACATAAGTTCTCCGAAGTGGAACGTTTTTATCCTCGCTGGGGCGATAGCAGGTCTTATATTTGGGATAGCGCTTGCTATACCGGGCAGAAAAGCAAAACTTCAGCCGGAAAAGAAGATTTAGATACGGCTGATATAGTTTTCATTTTTACTGGTCGACCACCATTCAGTGTTGTTAAGCATCTGCCTGTTATTTCCAC
This sequence comes from uncultured Pirellulales bacterium, assembly GCA_964539795.1. Lineage (GTDB taxonomy): Bacteria > Planctomycetota > Phycisphaerae > Sedimentisphaerales > Anaerobacaceae > CAZTKW01. The sequence goes on along the minus strand of CAZIKS010000156.1, from coordinate 5,896 downwards.
CGCAGGATGTAAAAGTCGTATGGGCCGACCTCGATAACCGACTTCGGCTCTATCGTTCGCCCGTAAGTTAAATCTTCGATAATATCAGCCTGAATATATCCCGGCTCGAGTTTAACGTTGACTGTCCGCTCGGTCATATTATACAGGTAAGTAAGATATCCCTGCCTGCTCTTAACCGTCCGTGACTCCAGCCCATCTACGCGCCCGCCGTTAACACTTTTTACCCGCACCGGCCGGTGAACCTCAACCCCATCATAAACCCAGTCCAGAAAATCACAAAGACTGCTGTGCTCAAGCTCGCTCGCCAGATAAAAGACCCGACCTTTTCCAAAGTTCCTCTGCACAACAGCCGACCCCCCGTCTTTATAACTTGCCAGCACTTTATTGACACCGTCAATTCTTATGGTCTGCTTAATCCCCTGCCCAAAAAGCTCCGCTGCCGGCTTTCGCCCTCCCCCTTGCCACTTAATCACCGCCTTAGGTTCATCCGTTACAACCGTCTCCGCTATCGGCCCCTGGATAAAGTCATATTCCGAACCGGGAATCTCAAGACCCGATCGGGCTTTTTTAGCGAGGTACTTCGGCACCTCCTCTTTGACAATCTCGATACCGATTTCATCAAGATAGCTCCGCCGCCGGTTGTATTCGTCCGCTATAAAAGATGTCGGCAGTATTACCACCGTGCCGCCCTTTTCTGCAAACGCCATAATCTTCTCGAACACCTCCGACTTTGCATAATAAGCCCCCGGCACAATGATTATCTTCAAATCCCTTCCGACCGGTTCTTCCATCAACTGCCGCGAGGTAATAAATCCCATCCCTGTATCGAGCATCGTCCCCGCCCGGTAGCTTTTTTGCAGGCTGAGTGTATAAGGCGTCTCAACACCGCGTCTTCCGGTCGTGCCGGCAAATCGCTGAATCAGTGACGCCCGCGAATACAGTATCGCCGCCTGCGGCCGGACCTTCGGAAATTCCACGATATATTCACCCAAACGCCGCACATCCAGACACCCGCGCAGCGTAGCGTATCCATCCACCATTGACCTTTCCAGTCCGCCCCTGCCCCAGTCGTAAAAATCCACAAAGCCGGCCCCATGGAAAAACATCAGCGGCATAAATCCGCCGGTCGCGTGGTATTCAGGGTCATGAATCATAGCTTCCGGGGCCATACTGTGCTGCAGGTCGAAAAACACCGCCGTCCCCCATGATCGGCTGCCTGTCTCAGAAATAAAAACGTCTATCGCCCCTCGCTGCATCAGGTACTCCTCGTCAATTCCCTGAAAAGCAAATTCAGTCCCGAACGGCTGTCCCCCGCCGACTGTTATCGGCCACCCCGGGCACTCCTTCTCGATTACCTTCCGCGCCCAGACAAAATAATCTGTAAGCCGCCAAAGATTAAACTCCCCGAAGTCGTAAAACTTGGCTGGGTTCTGCTCGCTGTTCCAACTGACAGGTGGCAGCGTTACTTCTTCGAAACTTTTTAAATCGGTCTTCCATACTTCGTTTAGTTTGCCAATCTCATTATACCTTTCCCCCAGCCACCGGCGCCACCTTTTCGCGCTGTATTCATCATAATTCTGGTAGGTAAACTCCCAGTCCATCGAAAGTATCCTGGCTTTCTCAGCCCGCCTGCTGTTCTTGAATTCCTTTGCCTTCATAATAATGCTCTTGCGCACCGCCTCCAGCATCGGCGGATAATCTAGGCTGATAATGCATATACCTTTCTCGCCGCCATACCCGCCTATACTCCACTTGTCTTTTATGATATGTCCGCACCACCCACCGTCATAAACCCTATGAGACTTCGGGTCCTTTTGATAAAGCTCCCATATCGGCGTCGTATGGTAATCATAGCGAGTCGCGCCCACCCCCGAAACTATCCCATACAATTCGCCGCGTCCGCAATAGCGCCGGTCGGCGCCCCTTCCTCCGCCGGAATTGCCTGCGGTTACCAACAGCGCCGGCTTATCATCCAGATATAAGTAATTTCCCCTCTTTTCCAGCTTCTCATAATCCGGTATCGGCCCAACTTCCCGCCGGTTGCCCTTACCGGCCAGCATTGCCTCTAACTGCCCCAGTTCATATTTTGTCTGCCGTTCCAGAAATGCCGCCCAGTCCGCCTGTTTATCGGCATTCTTCTCATCTTCCCAGTCCTGTTCGACAAATTTACGCCCGACAATCAGCGGTATTTCTGCGTACAGCGTTTGAAGTCCTTTGCCTTTGGCCTCTTCGACTTTGCCTTCCAGTTCCGACAGCAGTTGCCGCAGGTCTTCTCTGCCGGCCTGCCCGCTCTTTAGCTCAGGATTCGCACTGCATAGACACGCCGTATTGATTAAAATAAGTGCTGTTACAGCTGAAAGTGATATTAATCTGTATTTCATTTTACCTCCCGTTTCTAATTCCGGTTTCAGGTTATCGTTTTGAACCTTCCATTTTGACCCATATCGACGCCAAAGTCAAGAACAATGGAACTTCTCAACCCTTACAGCTAAAGCATAAAGCTTAATCACATTAAAACCATCTCTTAAATGCCAAACCATATTTTTTCTAAAATTCGCCGCTGGATACTTGCATAAAACTCATAAAAGACGATAATAATCCCCAAAGACAAAGAAAAATAACTTTTTTAAGGGAGCCGAAAAAATGGAAAAAAGCTGTTTCACAAAAATATTGCCGGTTTTGTGCATGTTTTTATTAACAATTGCTTCATGTTCACCTCCTCAGACAGATCCTGCTGAGGTGGCGGGTATAAGTGAAATTGACCCGGCCGTCATGGAAAGCCAGCCTATTCCCGATCCAAACTACACCTCGGATGTAATCATAACCCTTGGCGATAAAAAGCTGACCAGATCACAGGTCTCCTGGCTATCGCCCAACGCAAGCGGCCAGGCGCAGATTGCAAAAGTCGCAAACTGGTGGCTCGAAACCGAACTGCTCTATGCCGAGGCGCAAAAAAGGAACATCACCGACCTGCCAAGGCCCTGCTTCCTTGCAGATATAAAGAAAAAGGAAACATTTGCGAAGGAGTTAATAGCTGAGGTGCGAATCTCCGTCGATGTCAAAGACGAGCAGGTGATGGCTTACTACGAGCAGAATAAAGATACCGACCCGCTCTTGCAACGCGAAGAGCGCATAAGTTTTTCACACATCAAAACAGAAACCATCGAGCAGGCAAACGCCGCCCTCGAAAGAATAAAAGCCGGAGAAGACATTCGCGAACTTGCCGAGGAGTTGTCTATTCATCGTGACGCAGAGGCCGGCGGCAAGGTAAGGGAGTACACCCATCCGATGGTTGTCCAGCTTTTCGGAGATGACTTTTTCCAGGCGCTCTTGGCCGCCGAGCAGGATCAGTTAATCGGCCCAATCGCAACTGACGACAATGCCTATGAAATTGCCCGCCACGATGGAATAACAGAACAGAAAAACCTCTCACCCGCTATGGCAAAGAATAAAATAAGGTTAAGACTCAGAAGAAGCGAGAGCAACAAGGCCGTTGTTGACCTGCTCGAGTCGCTTAAGCAAAAGGCCGCCGATAAAATAGTAAGGTCGCCCACTATTACGCAGACAGACCAGCCGACCGACCCGAACCAGTAAAAAAGCCTGAAACGCACAGCGGCTCGATAAAAAATAAAATAATACGACCCTCCTGAAACCGCCCTCAGAGCGGAAAAATGAACAAAGCTTAAAAAAGTACGAAATTTTTCGTATTTTTCTGTTGACATCTACGAAATCGTTCGTACAATGAATTTACGGATACTAAAGAGAAATGAAACATTCGGAAGGGACTTGAATATGGCAAAGCCAAAGATACCACAGCCGACAGACAGGGAGCTGGCAATTCTAAGAATACTCTGGGACGAGGGCCCGAGCACCGTCCGCCGCGTCAACGAGGTAATGAACAAAGAAAAAGCCACCGGCTACACTACCACCCTGAAACTTATGCAGATTATGACCGAAAAGGGACTGCTAATCAGAGACGACTCGCACTTCAAGCATATCTACAAACCTGCCGGCGACGAGGAAAAAACGCAGAAACAGCTCGTGGGCGATTTGCTCGAAAGGGTCTTTTCAGGTTCTGCCGAAAAACTGGTGATGCGGGCGCTTTCAGCGAAAAAGGTGTCCCCCGAAGAACTAAACAAAATAAGAAAAATGGTTGACAAAATGCAGGGAGAGTAAAAATGGACATACTGAAAAACATCCTCTCACAGCAAATCATTCAAAACCTCGGCTGGACATTGCTGCATTTCGTATGGCAGGCGGCGGTTATTGCCCTGCTCCTTGCGATAGTACTCAGGCTGTTACATAAATCCTCAGCCAATCTGCGCTACATCATAGCCTGTATGGCCTTGGCCATGATAGTCCTTATGCCTGCGATAACCATAAAGATGCTCGATGTCCCCACCAAAATCATCGAGCCTGTAAAGCTGGTTTCTGCCGATTTGCCGAAAGCCCGTGCTGATGCTCAGGCCGTCGTGGAAATACCGCGGCTGCAATCACCGCCGATACAGGCTGCCGTCACGCCGCCGGTCTCTCTGAAAGATAAATTTATCGAGGCGGTTGAGCCGGCTTTACCTTACGTAGTTTTAGGATGGCTTGTCGGCGTTTTCGGCCTTAGCATCTGGCATCTGGGCGGCTGGGCGCAGTTGCAGAGGCTTCGAAGAAAAATGGTAAAACAGGTCAGCGAGAGGGTGAATCTGCGCCTGAGACACATGGCCAAACAGTTAGGTATTAAACGGGCAGTCGAGATTGCTGAATCCGCATTGGTGCAGGTCCCAGCGGTAGTCGGGTGGTTGCGGCCGGTAATTCTACTGCCCGCAAGCGCATTGACCGGCCTCAGCGGAGAGCAGTTGGAGGCAATACTTGCCCACGAGCTGGCCCACATTAAAAGATGCGACTACCTCGTCAATATGCTCCAGACTGCCGTTGAAATCCTCGGCTTTTATCACCCCGCCGTCTGGTGGGTCTCCCACAAAATCAGGGCAGAACGCGAGAACTGCTGCGACGATTTGGCCGTCGGCGTATCCGGTGACAGGGTAGCTTATGCAAGGGCATTGACATCGCTCGAAGAGGTAAGGGCCGGTTACACTCTGGCCGTAGCTGCCAGCGGAGGCAGTTTATTTGAACGCATCCGCCGGATACTCGGTAAAGACTCTGCAAACGAAGCCAAACCAAGCTGGTTGCCGTCGGCCATTGCTATGATGCTTATAGGCTCTTTTCTGATACCCATAAGTTTGGCCATGAGTAGCCGATTAAAAACAGACACTGAACCAGCTGCCAAAAAGTTAGATTATTCATCTGTTACCCCAGAGGAAGGTATAGGCTTTGATGATATTATTGTCGGAGATGCTAATTGTACAAGAGAGTTTATTATATCTAAATTGGGACAGCCTAACGAAGATCTAAAAGACCAGGAAACCAATGGGTGGTGGATTAATTACAAAGAAAAATACGGTATAGATTTTTGGCTTGATAAAAATAATGTGCTTAAAGAAATAAGATTCAACAAGGGCTTCAAAGGAAAACTTCAATCTGGGATATCAATGTCTTCCAGTAAATATGATGTCTTTAAGGTTTATGGTAAACCAGTTGAAGAAAAGCTCGTCAGCAATTTAAATGAGCGTGTTGGTAGAAAATTAGTACATAGTGAAAACCAGATTCTATACAAACACGAATCATGGAAGCCGGAAGTCAGTAAAATATATTATAATAAACACTGGCTTCTATTCTGGTTCAGAGACAATAAAATAAATCAGTTTGTTGTATTCCCCAAAACAAAAAAAATGGACGAAGGTGCCGGGTTGCCGACAGAGGAAGAATCGAAAGAAGTTCTAAAAGCAGCACACCAGCTATTTTCTTTGATACGAAACGCTGATTATGAAAAGATTCTAAGTTATTA
>CAZIKS010000155.1:0-8933 GCA_964539795.1 uncultured Pirellulales bacterium | reverse complement strand
GCATGAAGGTGATCGGTGTAGCCCTGGTAGACAACGCCGTTTCTTCCAATAACCGCTATTACTCAGCCGAATTCAACGATGCTTGCATGGAAGCAACCAACAAGTTCATGCAAAAGCATACCGTTAGCATGTTCAGTCGTCATGGGAACGCAATCGGTTCTGCGTTGTCTATGCCTACTGCGCTGCCAATAGGAAAGATTACTAAGCCGCTTTATCGACAAGGGAACGAGATTTGGTACGAGGGCCTGATTGTGGATACAACCGAAGGGGATGACGTTATGAAACTTGTCAGGAAGGAAGTAATGAACGCCACCTCTATCCGGGCCAACGCATACAAATCAAAGACGCGGAAGATGAATGGACGTAGCGTCGAGGAACTGTTGAAAGCCACTATTGTCGGTATTGACACTACTGACCGCGCCGGAATCGCAGGGGCTGGTATCCGGCACGTCTTAGAGGAAGCCCCCAATTGGGAGGAAACAGAAATGGAATGGGAGAAGTTGACGTTGGAGAGTCTCAAGGCGAACCGTGCAGACCTGGTGGAAGAGTGCTTAACGGAAGTCACCGGGCGACTGGCGGACCTAGAGACGAAGCTAGGCGAAGTCACGGAAACCTATTCTGCGAACGAGGAAAAGGTCGCCACACTGGAGTCTGAGGCGGAGAGTCACGAGAGTGCGCTTGCAAAGAGTGCGCTTGAGTTGGCCATCGCCAAGGCTGCGCATATTGGCCTGATGGTACAGACGATTTATGAGACGCTTGTTGAGAAGGTTGAGAGTGTCGAGGACATCGAGAAGTACCTGCCAGAGGCGCGCAAGGCTGGAAGGAAGATGGTGTTTGCCGGTATAGCACAACCTGTTGCTAAGGGCATGACCAACATCAACCCAGTAGAGGATCCAGAGGTTGAAGAGGCATCGACCTTGACCGAGGAACAGCAGAGAACGGTTAGACTTAGCCGGTAATCAGAAGTAATTGGAGGTTGTGACATGGAACGAGAGGATTTAGGGCCGCGCACTATCCTGCGACCGGATGATACGTACCTGGAGTATGCGGCCAGGCGAAGACGGTACAAGGACAGACTCATAGACAAGTGGATGTGGCTTATCGAGGGCACTAAGAAACAGGACTTGACGCCCATTCAGCCCCAGCATTGGGGCACGATGGCCATGCTGTTTGAGAACCAGAAAATCGAGAACTTGCGAATGGAGGCGACCAAGACAACGGACGTAGCACTGCCCGTGGTTTATGGCTTGCCGATTATTCGGAAGGTCTACCCGAACCTGGTGGCTATGAAGGTCTGTAGCGTTCAGCCGATGCCGGCGGAGTCTGGCGGAGTTATGAACGTGTTCTACCAGGACTTCCAGAGGGAAGATGCTGGCGCGTCGAGTCTGGTAACGCCTGACTCGGACTACGGCCAGTCGGAAGAGAACGCCGTGCCGAAGCGCGTAAAGATGGTCGTGACGAAGCAGACCGTAGAAGCAGACAAGAAGATTCTGGGCGCAAGCTGGTCTACTGAGATCGAAGAGGACGCACGAGGTGCCTTGAACATCGACGTAGAGTCAGAGTTGATTAACCAGATGGCGCTTGAGATTCAGAGGGAAATCGACCAGATTATCCTTGCTGAGATGCTTCTGTGGGCGGCTGCTGGAAACACGAACTGGTCTTGGACCAACCCTCAGCCGGCTGCTTACACGGCTAAGGACTGGTATGAGACTTTGGGCCATGCGTTCGTGGACATGGAAGACAACGTGTACGGGCAGCGCTATCACAGGGCTGACTGGATTGTTGCGGGCAGGAACGTGGTGAAGTACATCCGCAAGATGCAGGACTTCAAGCCGAAGCCGCGCAACCAGCCATACGACCCATTCAAGATGGGCGTGGAGTTGATTGGTACGGTCGAAGGCTACTGGGACGTGTACCTGACCGTCCACATCAACACCAACCGGGCGATCATGGGGTACTACCCCAACGGGCTTCAGACGGCTTACGTGTTCGCGCCGTACATTCCGCTTCAGCCAATGCCGAAAATCTATGCTGAGTTCAAGGCATACGACGATGCGACAATGCCTGGCGCGTATGTGAACGTGGATAAGTGGTCCAGGAACGTAAGAACGCGGTACGCCAAGAAGTTGGTTGTACCGGAGGCACTGGCTACACTTTCAATCTCTGCATAATCTAAAGGGGGACCGGGATGGAAGTGCGCAATGTCACGGGGCGCAAGCAAACTGACTCGTCGAGTGGCATAGTATTACAACCTATGCCACCCGGCGAGTATATGGACGTGCCTTACGACGTAGCGTTACGGCTATGGCGCGCCAGGATTCTTGAGATACGCCGCCCAGAGGACATGAAAGACCACCTCTGGAAGGAATCTGATGGTACGCACGTCTTCTGGGCATCGCCGTTTTCATTAGGTGATGGGTACGGCACCGCTGCTGAGACAATGGTGCTGGCGCTAAAGCGTCAGGGCTTGAAGATACACATAGCTGCTTGCTGGTTTGTGAGTACCTACGGCCTGCGGCAAAAGACCGTGGACATGTTACAGGACGCGCACCCAGGGCCGATGAAGGTCGGTATCTGTATGGCGACGGCAGGGGAGTTTCACAAGCTGCCGACTCCGTACAAAATCGGCTTCACGATGTACGAATCGGATAACCCGCTAGAGAACCTCCCAGAGTGGAGGCACGACTGTCGTTGTCTCGATATGCTACTCGTGCCCAGCGAACACTCTAAGAGAATCTTTGAGGAGTTTGTTGAACAACCCATAAAGGTCATACCGCTGGCGGTAAACCCGATTTACCGCACATCAAAGCGGAAGAGGGTAACCCGAAGACCTTTCACATTCGGGATGCACGGCACCTTAACAGGGCGCAAAGCGCCACTAGAGTTAATAGAAGCGTTCAAGAAGGCATTTCCTACCGAGAAGGACGTTCGGTTACGGCTAAAGACCCGCCTGGGGATTTGTGGTTACAACCAAGGGATGTTGCCGCAGATTACAGATTCCCGCATCAAAGTTATCGACGCAAACTGGCTGTTACCGCGAATGCAAGGCTGGCTAGAGAAGCAAGTCGATTGCTACGTGTTCCCTTCTAAGGGTGAGGGCTTCGGAATGCCGCCGAGAGAGGCGAGGGCTACTGGTTGCTCACTTATAGTCAGCAACCAGACCGGGCTTATAGACATCTGCAATGAAAAGTACAACTGGCCTATTCCAGTAGCTAAAGAAGAACAGAGTCCGCTGGGTGGCATTTGGCGCATACCAGACTGGGATTACGTCATAGAAACCATGCGCTACATCTACCATCATCGAGAAGAAGCCTACGCTAAAGCATATGAAGGGTCCAAGTGGTATGTAGACAACTTTGGGGCAGACGCGAGTGCGCGTCGCATGATAGACGTCATCGAAGCCATAGACCCCGACGCAGTTCAGAACAATACAGTTGTGCCAGCCGAGACGATAGACAATAATGCTGGGGAATTGCATCATATCTTCTACGAACAGCTTGACCGCTTTATTGAAGGGCCGGTCCTGGATATAGGTGTTGGGGAAGGCGTGCTATACGCAGAACTAACAAAGCGCGGCTACGAAGTACACGGTGTAGTCGAACCCAAGAAGTACGATTACGTAGCCCAAAAGCTGCAACAAGCAGGTTTACCCGTTCGCCTATATCCCAGACCGTTGTGGGAAGCAGACCAGCTTGGGCTGGAAGTCAACTCGTGTGTCAGTCAAAACACTTTACACTATTACACGATGCACGAACTGGAACGAATACTCGTTTCCGCGATGAAGGTTAGCCCGACGGTCTTGTTCTCGGTACCTACCGTTCATTACCCAGGAGACTTTGACGAGGGCGCGAAGCTAATGCGCAGGGCGCGTTGGCAGGACATGCTTGAGGATTTTGACTTCGAGATGCACTACTACGGGGCCAGACACTATATCTGGGTGAGGCTTATCAAGTTTGACGCTGGAAGTAGGGCTACGGCGGTAAAGCAATCTCGCAGAAAGGGCATGATGATTGACGGAACTTGGCATCCATTGCCCTGGGAAAGGGCCGATGGGGAGATCGTCAGGGGGGAACAGATATGACCGCGGGTTCTCATATAGGGCTGCACCTATTAGTCAAGGACGAGGAAGCCCTGTTACGCCCCTTCTTTAGGGAAGTAAGGCCGTTCGTTCAGCAGATGGTAGTTGTAGTAGACGACAGGACTACAGACAAATCGGCAGAGATTGCTAAAGAGTTTGGCGCGGAAGTCTACCCGCACACATTAGACCTTGACTTTGCCGGCGCTAGAAACTTCGGCTTAGAGAAGATAACTACTCCCTGGGTATTGTGGCTTGATGCTGATGAGAGGCTATCTCCAGAGTTGCAGAGTTGGCTGGCCTGGTTTGAACCGGGAGACTATGACGCTGTAGCCATTCACAGGCAGAACTTTATAGACAACAAGCCGATAGGAGATCATACCAACGAGTGGCACGTCAGGTTGTTCAGAAGCCACCTGCGAGTTGAAGGCCGGCTGCACGAGAGAATAGTAGTTCCTAAAGACAGGCAAAAGGCAGTGCCTGCAATCTGCATGATCTGGCATCACAAGACGCAAGAGAGACAGGAAAGGCAGAACGTCGCATACATGGAGTGGCCAGAACAGAGGGCTATAGTCGGTGTTTGAATACCTCGCGCCGTTTCCGCACGTCATTGTTACAGGGCCGCAACGTAGTGGCACTGTAATTTGCGCGGCCATGATTGCCAACGACCTGGGCTACCAATTCTGCCCGGAAACGAGGTTTGGGGTACACGACGTAGGACTGGCAAGGATGCTGCTGGATAAGGAAAGCAACCTTGTCTTGCAAGCCCCTGCGCTTTGCCGCCTCGTTCACACACTTTCGGCCCCCGACATAGCCATTGTCCTGATGAGGCGAGACATAAAGGACATCATCGCATCAGAGAAAAGGATAGGCTGGTACAACAGCCCCCAAACTAAGCTGGAGTTGGCAAAGTACGGCTTAGAGGAAGGCACCATTGCGAAAGTAAAGTACCAATACTGGGACCGGGCACAAAAAGACCTGGTTCACAACTCGTTTGAGGTTGAGTATGAATCACTGTCAGGGCATCTCATGTGGGTCCCGAAGGAACAGCGCAAAGACTTCACGACGAGGCAGTACCAACTAGCGGAGAAAGAACATGCTTCTAGCAACAATTCAAGAGGCGGTTAGAGACTACTACACAGCCGCGACACTTACAGATGCTAAGCTGAACCGCCTTATAGCTTCAGCGGTTCGATTCTACAGCCGCTACAATCCCTACTTAAAAGAACACTCGTTCGCCACGGTAGCTGACCAGGAAGCGTATGACCTGCCTAGCGACTACATGCCTGGCACTGGTATGGACGTGGAATACTGGCCAAGCGGTAGCCTCACGGCAGGACTTACGGCTGGGACCGAGTGGGCCTGGGCAATAGGTAGAGAACCAGCAATCTACGGACTGATCTCTTTGCGTGTTATTGCCGACATTAACCAGGCAGAACACATCAAGTACATCAGGGGGTATTACTGGGTAGAGAACGACCAGATTTTTATCATGCCGTCGCCTTCTGCTACAAGCACAACGGTGTACATAACATATGCTTCTGCCCATGCCTTGAACGTAGGGGAAACGGGGTACGACACGATACCGGGTCAGGACCTGGACATCATTGTGGATTTGACCTTGGCAGAAATTCTCAAGGGGCAGGCCATGGACGCAGTTGGGTTGCCGGACTATTCTGAGGGATTGCAGTGGATACGCAGAAGTCACGTTTCGCAGAATGTTGGCAGTATGGTGCAGGAATTGCGCCAGGGCTGTATTGATAAGTACAAGACTTCGGCGGTAATGGTATGACGCAGAACCTGGTGGCTATGAGGAAGGATACAGCTAACATCATAGCGGACGACCCGTGGACTATCGTAATCTGGCGTGAGGGCAGAACTCCCGACGATGCTGAGATTACGCAGACTTTTACAGGCAGGTTGACTCCGCACGGGGCAAGAGGTGTTCCGTTAGCCTTAACCCCGAGTGGAATGGCGGGCGAGACACCAGTCAGCCGGTACGGTTGGGTACTGTTAGCTGAGTGGGATATAGATGACCTTCTAACGAACGATGAGGTCAGGGCTACACAGGACAGTACGTCGATAGCTAGGGTGTTCAGCATCTTCTATGCGGCGCAGTATGGGTACAAGTGGGAGGCCATATGTGATGAGAGGCAAGGATGAGTGGGACAGTTTCATCTCCCCAGGGGATACTCTCTTTGGCCAGTTTCGGTGTGCAATGTGCGGGTCTGTGGATTTGCATTTCGACGTAGACCCCAAGGACAACATCTTCCGCATTACGTGTGAGAGTTGCGGAAACTGTATGCAAGTAAACTGGGTGGTGGATAATGGCGACTGACTTAGCAGGGCTAACGCTTGACTTTTTGAAGACCAACGCTGCTGCCGCCACCCTGCGAACTCTCGTTATGTACGACGGGGCGGACGTCAACATTCTGGAGTCTGGCGACATTACGCCCGAGATCCTGAACAAGGCTATGGCCGATAGGCGCACTGCTGCTACGTTAACGAGGGCGTTGGCCATTTCAGTTCAGGATGCTGGGGAAACTCCCACTAGAATACCGTATCAAACACGTCAGGCCGTAACTGTACGGGTCTTTGACCGCGCCAGAGGTTATAGGAACCTTCGGACAGTCAGGGAACAGCTTATGTTGATAATCAGGTATCAATTCGCGGAATTCACCCCCGGAGAGTACGGGTTGCTGGACACACAGTTTTCAGGGCGGTCTGGACACCGGCGGGATAGAGTTTACAATACGGACTACGAAGTAGTAAACTTCTCGGCTGTCATAGTTGAGAAAGAGGACGATTAGGAGGAAATAGAAATGGGTGCTAACGAAATAACTTCGGGAATTGGGTTAAGACACGTTCGGGTTGCCGAGAGAGACACTGACGGGACGATGAAGGTGGCAAGTGGTACCGCTATAGGTACTGCTTACGCGGGTCTCAGAATCGGCGGGTCTCGCGCGTTCACAATCACAGTTCCTGATGCGGTGCGAGTACCTGTAGCGGGTGATGACAGGATTTACCATACCTGGCAGCTACCGCCTACGGAGAACTCTGCTGGAGAACTACGCGTTTCCAAGTTTGCCTCGCCAGTTGTGGCGTTGGTAACCGGAACCAAGCAGTTTGGTTCACCCAACCGCAGGAAGATTCCCTGGGGTAGTGACAAGCAGGGCGAGGAACCCAATATCGTGATTTGGGGTTCTCAGCAGGTCGTTGAAGCTGACAAGGCGCTGGCTGCATTTGGGCAGAAGCGGTGGCTAACATACTTTATTCTCAATGGTATTGCCCACCCGCGACCGCACACAATGGAGTACCAGACCGTCACCGAGATGATCTACTCAGTTGTGGCCAATGATGCGACTGTGACTGAACTGGGCGAGGCGTTTACTGAGACAACTCATGGTTGTACTTCAGCCGAGTTCATCAGCATTGTGACTAACGAGAAGTACATGTTTGATGCTTTCCTGGGTGATGCCGCGCAGCTTACCTTCACGCTGTCGCAGACGCCTTACGAGAGTGGCGTGTTCAATGTTACTCTTGATGGTGTGGTGCAAACCCTGACGACCAACTACACGCGAGTGACTAACGTGATTACCATGTTGGTTGCGCCAGGGGCGGACGCGAAGTTACTGGTTGAGTACGAGTACGAATAGCTGAATAGGGGGGCCTAAAATGAGACAGAGTACCGTCGAGTACGTTAATGACGACTACGACGTAGAACTCGTGGTGCGTGAGGCTACAACAGCCGATGCTTTCCGCAAGGGTGCGCTGGCGCGTAAGTTCGCCACTGAACTTGGGATCAACCTAGGGGAGGCGGGTGGTGTAAAGGGCATAGAACTCATGAGAGTTCACGTAGCCACCCGCTTCCTGCCTGAGTGCATTAGTGCAACGGTTGAAGTCAAGAACAGGGACAAGGAAAAGACCCAGCTTAAACTCGACTTGAACGTCGATGACTTCTTGGCGTTGCCAGAAGCCTTGGTGATGCTGTGGCAGGAAGCAATGTACGCGCTAAATCCACATTGGTTCCCAAAGAGGGCTGATGAATCGGGGGAAGCGAAGCAGCCGGAGATCGACTCTGGTTAGACCAGCAGTTGATACTCTGGCTTCGTCGTCATGAACAAGAACAAGACGAAGACGCCTGGGCGCTAAACGACCGCGACTTTTCTTTTGAGTGCTGGAAGCTAGTCGATGTGTTTGGGTTGGAGTGCTTGCCTCACCTGGGTAAGTTGCTTGAACAACCCGACTGGCTTGTAAAAGACCTGTTTACCATAGCTTGGCGCAAGAAGGAAGTCGAGAACATGCTAAAGGGGAGAGTGCCCGCGCCCCAGGAAGATTGACATGGTTAGAGTAACTATCACCCCAACGCGAGACAGCCAGGCCAAGTTAGAACGTGCCTTTGACAGTATTACAGAACTGTGCAGAGACGCAGGAGAACACCTGAGTGGGCTGGGCGTCCACATGGCTATGTCCGAGATAGCTGACACGTTTGCGCGGGAAGGATTACGCAGGGCAAAGTGGCAAGAACTGGCTGACGTGACGCAGATGATACGTGCTATAACGCTGGGTCCTAGCAGGGCCGCGCACCCGATACTGGTACGCACGGGCGCGCTTAGGGGTAGTCTAACTAGCATTGGCAGTGCTGAAAACGTTGTGGATACGACTAGCGATGGGCAGGGGAATGTGTCTAAGAGGATGGGTACAACGGACTTTAAGTTTGAGAAACATCAACTAGGCGAACTGCCTATACCCCCCCGCCCTATGTGGCCCATGGGCAGTGAGTTAGACGAGGTTATGGCAGAACAAGAACAAGAACTTGTAGAATATTTTGATGCTGTTGTAGAGAAGACCCTTGGGG
>CAZIKS010000154.1:0-8973 GCA_964539795.1 uncultured Pirellulales bacterium | reverse complement strand
CAACAACATTATTTCCAATATCAAAGCTCTAACAACTATGTTTCACTTTAAACCTGATGATAACCTTTGTGCCGTACTGCCTTTCTTCCACTCCTTCGGTTTCACCTGTTCATTGTGGCTGCCGGTAATCAGCGGCGTCTCAGCCGCTTATGTAGCCAATCCGCTTGACGCTGAACTCGTTGGCAAAGTTGCTCGAAACAATCGCTCCACGGTCATCTTTGCCGCGCCGACGTTTCTTTTGAAGTACATAAGAAGAACCAAGCCCGCCGATTTTGTCAATCTGTGGGCGGTGGTTGTAGGGGCCGAGAAACTTAAGAAAAGTATTGCAGATTCTTTTGAGGCCAGGTTCAAAATTCGACCGCTGGAGGGCTACGGGGCCACAGAGCTTTCGCCGGTGGTTTCGTTTAATCTTCCTGATGAGCAGAACTCTCAGCCGGACAAAATTGTCAACAAAGAGGGTACTGTAGGCCGGCCAATTCCGGGGGTAATGATTAAAATCGTGGATTGTGAAACCGAAGAGCCTCTGCCGACCGGCAGCACAGGACTGTTAATGGTCAAAGGTCCGAACGTTATGCTCGGTTATCTGAATGAGCCGAAAGAAACCACCTGTGTCATAAAAGACGGCTGGTACAATACCGGAGACATTGCAAAAATTGATGAAGATGGTTTCCTGACCATAACCGACAGACTGTCGCGATTTAGCAAAATCGGTGGAGAAATGGTCCCGCACCTGAGCATTGAGCAGGTATTTCTAAATGCCCTGAATACACACGAGCAACTCGTGGCTGTAACCGGCGTACCTGACCGTAAGAAGGGCGAAGAGATTGTTGTTCTGTATTTGGAAAAGGCCGGCTCCGCCGAAAAGCTTCATGAAATCATAACCGCCAGCAATCTGCCGAATATCTGGAAGCCTCGCCGGGACAATTACATAAAGATAGAATCTATGCCCACACTTGGCTCTGGAAAACTGGACGTGATGCAACTTAGAAAAATAGCTTCAACTGCCAAAAACAGCGTTTAAGCAATTATCAAAAAAGCGACATGTCGTGATTTGCGGTAAAAAAATTTCAATGATATATTCAGGCCGGGCTATTTTGAAAAGTCGCCCGGCCTGAACTGTTGGCCTAATACTTATTTTCCGGATTTGCCGGCCTGGGCTTCCTTCTTCAGCATCCCTTTAAGAATAGTCCCCATCAAAGCATCGGTCATATCGGAACCGCTGCCTACCATTACCTCGGGCGTAATCCGGATAGCATCGCTGGCAACCAGTTTCATAATCTCAATAAGGGCGGCATTATCCGGGCCGATTACACTGGAAATCAACTCGTAAGCCTTCGCTTTGGCCTCAGCTATAACCTTGACCTGTTCCGCCTCAGCCTGCGCAGCGATAATTACCTTCTGCTTGTCCTGCTCAGCCACCTTGACCCCGTACGCCGCCGTCGCCAGACGCTTTTCCTCTTCTGCTTCCTGTTGGGTCGAGGACAGTGCCTTTTGTTTTTCCGCCGCACGCTGCTGTTCTTCGAATGTTGTCTGTTCCTGAAGTGCTATTTCACGGTCGGTTTGCGTCTTCAAAAGTGTACCAAGGCTCTTTTCATCTCCAACATCGCCGATACGGACCGCAAGAACTGTTACGCCGTACTTGCCTAATTCTGCTTCGAGCATTAACGCGCTTTGTTGTTCCTGAACTGAGCGATTCTGAACATACTCTAATGCCTTGACCTTTTCAGCGTTATTCCTGAAAATCGCCCTTACCGTCGGCGTTACCAGCTTGGTCAGTATCAGCTCGTCATCACCTATCGTAGCCACTACACGAGGTGCGTTTTCACCCTCAATCAGGTAGGTTACACGCACATCAACAGGAAAGGTAAAGCCGTCCGAGCTGCGCACCGTTATCGGCTTAAGGGGCTGGGCTTTTCCTCTTTCTCCCTGCTCTATCCCTGCTGTGTAGCTGACCTTTGTTTGACGAATGCTCACTATTGTAACTTCATAGGCGTTTGTATTCAGATAAAATTGACCCTCCATTAACGGCTTATTCCATATACCTCTTTGTCCAACTTCAACCAGTCGTTCTTTAGTCTCTGTCGCCACCTCACCGACGTTACTCTTTATCACTGCCACGGTTCCAACTTTCACGTTTACAACGGGCGCGGGTTTAACGGTGAACAGTTCGGTATTCAGCCGATACATTCCCGGCTTAAGTACAGTCAGTTGCGGTCCTTTATATCCTTTGCCTTCCGACAGAAAGTACTCGGCTTTGAGCATTTCTTTCGGTTCATCCCACAGTGGCGCATAGATTGTATTAACAGGCAGGCTCTGGCCGTCTTTCGCCTGTATCAGACCAACCGACCCTTCCTTTATCTCGGTCATAGGCACTTTACTGATATCATACTGCCAGGGCCAGTAGAAAAATTGCCACCCAGGCATCATTATTTGCGATTGAATTCCGTTTTCACCCTTCACCGCCAGAATCTGGCCGGCCGGCAGATTGCCCCCGCCCAGTTTCTTTTCCACGATACCCACTTGAGCACCTTCGATTTTCACAATCGAGCTGCCAATCAGCACTATCAGGATAATAACAACAACCGCAACCAACATTAAAATCGCCTTCACTTTTGTGACAGCGACAAATCTTCTTCCCGGCGAGTTTTCCCATTGAGCATCCATAATAATTCTCCTATTAAATTAATAATTTGCTGAAATTAACTTTCTCTTTTACCGTCTTCGTCTGGCCAGCACAAAAATCAAGATAGCGACAACAACAATGATCACCAGTACTTCGCCCTGACCAAAAAGTACAGCTAACATAGCGATTTTGTGTCCTTGTTTACATAAATTTGATATTCCCTATGAAACATTAAGGTTAGCCTATCGTCACCCCTGCTTTTTGTCAAGCTGTTCGGGCAAAATTATATATTTCTAATCGCCTCTATCGCCCTTTTGGTTAGAAATTCCGGCTTATCCTGGCACAGCAGTATCTGACAGGCCAGCTCAAAGAAACTCGCTTTTTCTATCACTTCCTTGAAATCCTTGCCTGCGGTCACAAGTCCGTGATTGCGAAGAATTACCAGGTCGTGTTTTTTCATTGCTGAAACAACCGCCTCTGCAAGTTCAGCAGAACCAGGCGGCAGATATTCCACTACACCTATATCACCGATGTAATATGGCACTTCGATTATAATAGAAAAGTTATAGTCCTGTGGCTGCCCGCACGCTATCGCTGTTGCAAAGGGACTTTGAAAATGCAGAACCACATTCACATCGTCTCTGTCCCGCAGAATACCAAGATGCAGTGCCTTTTCGACGGTTTCGGTTTTGTCGTTAACGCATCGGCCGTCCTCAAGCCTGCAGATTGCTACTTCATCGGCGACAAGCTCTGCAAGCCACGTCCTGCTGGCCGATAAGGCGACTAATTCCTCATCCAGACGATAAGACATATTCCCGCTGCTGCACCGCAGCAGTCCGCAAACTGCCGTCTTATGGCAGGCATCTACAAACTCTTTAATCTTTTCGTCGTTGGCCTGTTCCATATTCAACCCTGTTCAAACAGTTTGGTGAATTGATACAGTTTTGCCATAAGCCGTAACTTCGTTATCAGATAACATAAAATAAACGATAAAGCAATTTGAATATTAACAGTTTCGGCTTATAATAACCTGAAATTTTCAGGATTAAGCTTATGATTTATAAAACTTTTGGCTCAACGGGCATAGAGGTCTCCAACATAGGTTTTGGTGGAATGCGTTTTGTTAATCGCGAGGATATCGACTCCTGCGCTTCTCTTGTCAAGGCCGCCTATGACAGGGAAATCAATTATTATGATACTGCTCCGGGCTACCCAAAAAGCGAAGAAATCTTTGGCGAAGCCTTCAAGCAGATGAATAAAACACGTGCTGAAAAACCCTTTTACGTCGCAACAAAATCGAACAAGCCGGACCCTGAAATAATCCGCAAAGAGCTTGAAACTTCGCTGAAAACAATGAATCTTGACTACATAGATTTCTATCATGTCTGGTACGTTTTGACGCTTGATGAATATCGAAACAGAAAAGCCAAAGGGGCTCTGGCTGAGTTCGAGCGTTTGAAAGAGGAGGGTTTGATAAAACACATCTGCGTTTCGACCCATATGACCGGCTCTGATATTGGCAAAATGCTGCAAGATTACTCCTTTGAAGGCGTATTGCTTGGTTATTCTGCTATGAATTTCGGCTATCGCGAGGCCGGCCTCGATGCCGCCGCAAAGCTCGGCCTCGGTGTTGTCGTTATGAATCCTCTCGGCGGCGGGCTTATCCCCCAAAATCCCGAACGTTTCGCATTTGTAAAGAGCCGCTGCGATGAGAGTGTTGTCGAAGGAGCACTGCGTTTTTTAATTAACGACCCTCGAATCACCGTTGCCCTTGTAGGCCTGAGCAGTTACGACCAGCTCGGCGAAGCAATTTCAGCGGTTGACGGTTATAAGCCAATCGCCGCCAAAACCATCGATAAAATCCGCGGCAGCCTCGAAAGCAGTTTCAACGAGCTTTGCACCGTCTGCCGGTATTGCGACAACTGCCCGGAGGGTATCGAGGTGCCGAAAATGATGGCTGGTTATAACCGTCACGTTTTGGCGCCCAATGACCCTATGGAGATGATTAATAATCTTAAGTGGCACTGGGGCATAGACTTAGAAAACAATGACCTCGATAAATGTACCGAGTGCCGCCTGTGCGAAGAGGCCTGCACACAGAAACTTCCAATCTGCGAGCGCCTCAAGTTCATCCGCGACGAAGTCGAAAAGTACCTCATCTCGGAAAAAGCCAAAAAACAACAATAACTCCGGGCAGCCGCCCGAATCTGTCTTGCTCCTGCCTTTTGAGCCTTACTTCAAAGTGCCGCCAGCCAGCCGCCATCTACATAAACGATTTGTCCGGTAACAAAATCGCTTGCGCTCGATGCTAAAAAAACTGCAGCGCCGGCGATATCTTCGGGCAGGCCCCATCTTTCAAGTGGAGTCTTTGAAATCACCCACTTGTTAAAGTCTTTGTCGGCCTTTAGTTTGGCCGTGAGGTCCGTAGCGATATAGCCCGGGCCGATCGCGTTAACATTGATTTTATACTTCGCCCACTCTACGGCCAGCGATTTGGTCAGCATAGCGATACCCCCTTTACTGGCTGCATAAGCAGTAGTTGTGGGCCTGGCTGCCGCGCATTGCAAAGAGCCGATATTGATTATTTTGCCGCCTTTGGCGAGTTCTTTTCGATATCGGCAGAACTGCTGCGAGAGTAAAAATACGGCTGTAAGATTCACCTTTATGACCTGCTCCCAGGTTTCCATATCGACATCTTCAGCGGCTGAGCGCTTGTTGATGCCTGCACAATTGACAAGGATATTTAGTTGTTTTGTTTGGCTGACAATATCTTTGAAGAGCTTGCCGATTTGTTTTGTATTTTCAAGGTTAAACGAAAATGTCCATACCTTTTGGCCGGTATTGCTTTCAATTTTATTGTTTGCTTTCTCCAACTGCTCTTTGTTTCGAGCTGTGATTGCAATGTCGGCCCCATATTGAGCCAGTCCTTCTGCAATTGCCAAGCCGATACCTCGATTGGCCCCGGTAACCAATGCGGTTTTACCAGAAAGATTAAAAAGTGCCTTTTCCATAGTCGCATCCTAAAATAGAAATCCCCGAATATCAAGATGGAAAGTCTGAAACCACGGGTTTGAAATTGGCTTTGATTGGGTTTGTTTTTTTTATTTTCTCCGTAGCGGAACTCCTGCGTATTACTTTATGCCCCTCATCACGACTGCAGTTTATTGCTCTACATAAATCCGTAACGCTTCCCCGGTTTTTCTGTCTATGCATACCCAATGTGATAAACCGCGAATGTCGAATCTGACTGCTTGATATTCGTAGCCAAACAGCTTTGGGTAGATCTCTTTATAATATTCGTTGAACATTTTATTTCCTTCGTCATATTCTATCTTGCAATCGTTAACATCTGCTACATAATACTCCTCCTCGAGCGCCTTGCCTGCAATCTGTATTATTTGTTGTTCTGTAAAATGTTTCCCTGCCATTTCATCAGGAGTTTTTGCTGAATCTTCATCACACCGATTCCCCAGACCATCTTCCCAACTCTTAAATCTGTATTGCCGCAAATCGACAATGGAGCCCCCAGCCAAATCATCTTTGTGTATGATGGCAATTTTTGCTGCGTCGTCTCCCACCACCACTTCCGGACCGGAAGCGCCGCCATAATACTGGTCGTAATATATTCCTATAAACTTACGTTTATAGTTAGTTAATTCGGTAGGAAATAAATAATATCCTATTTTCCTGCTAACAATCGGAAATGCCTTACGTGCCTTTCGCTTTCTCCATTTGACTTTAGATAAATCGATTTTTACATGCCATTTGTCTTTCAGGCTATACTTTGCAACTCGATACTCAACCTGTGGCTCATCCAATCCCTCCCCTAAAATCCCCTGTATATTAAAAATGAAAAGATAATTCCTTTGTTGCACAACGAAAAAATCTCCGGCTTCAATCAAATCGGTTGAACCACGACATAAGCCGGCAATCCACTTATGATCACAAATTTCGACGCGACACTCCGGGGAAAAAAGTGTTCTCTCTTTCTTGTTTCCAAAATCCAGTACTCGAACACTATCACAATTGTCACATAATGAAAGCCTCACAGACTCCTCATTCAGGAAAAGAATGGAATTCCAAGTGATATCATCTAACTCCAGCATTAACGTTTCCCAATTTCCAGCTTCCCATGATTGTCGCCAGCATGGAAGGCTCGTAAAGTCGTTTGAATCCTCCACTATGCCACCTGGGTCGCGACCACAGGAACAAAGCGAGCAGATTCCCAGGAGAGCCGTGAAAAACACTACGTGATAAATTATATTTCTCGAACTCATAAATTTTTTATCCCATTTCGACATTACAGTTTTTTTATGCTTACCTTAACTGAAATTTCCCTTCGCTGACTCCTCAAAGTTGCTGCCCAATTATACCCAAAAACAAAACCCCGTCAAATCTTTTTTCTTTTATCTTTCGACTTTCGACTGTTTCGCTGAAACCCAAACACCCCCACCACAGAATCTTCACAATATCAAAATGTAATTATCGACCGCTGATAGACAAACACTCACTCAGTTGTCGGCTATCGGCAGAGATTCCACATCATCAGGTACATCCGCAAGATACACATTCCCATATCCGGACATGTTGGTAGTAAATAAGATCTCTCTGCCATCAGGAGAAAAACGGGGATGAACATGAAACTGCTGAATATGCTTGGTGCTCTTATGCTGACAAAGAACGCGGGACTTGTCATATACGCTGCCGTTGTATCGCCACAAACGCACAACATCACCGTTATCGCCGACAATCAGCGACCTGTCGTTCGAATGTATATGGCCCGTGCTGGCTTGATATGGAAAACTTACTTCAACTCGCTCGCTATTGTCATAACGGATGTACCCTAAAAACGCCGTCCTGTCCGGATTGGAACCATGATACCCGATGAACTGCCCATCCGCGAACCAGTATTCGTGACCGACTTTCTCGCCCTCATTTTCTCGCGGCCGTATCTTCCAAACCTCCCCCGTCTCGATATTCAAACCCCATATCCTGTTATCCACCATATCCCACGGCCCTTCGTGACAAAATGTGATTATATCGCTCTGCGTCGGCGATGTGTTGACATGGTTTATCCAGTAGTTCTCTTCATGCACCGTATCAAAACCGGAGCCGTCAACGGCAATCCGCTCAATTCGGCTCAAAGGCCGCGCCGCCGATATCTCCCTGAACCCCACATAACCACGAGCAATATCTATCTTGAATCTGTCCGACAAATCCTCATATATCCCCGCGCAAAGGTATCGTCCGTCAGCGGTACAGTTAGCCATCGAAGAAACAAATCCCTTCGGCACCTCATAGATTACCCGACCTCTCAGACTCCACAAATCCAGCGCAATCAGTTTTCCCCCATACGAATAATAAACTTCCGGCTTTCGAGGATTCAAACACGCCGAAAAGAAAGCGACCTCGTTCGGCTCCAGGTCAGTAAGCTGAGTAATCTCACCGGTCCCAAGTTCTATACTGAAAAGATTGGTCATGTTGTCCCGGTCGGATGAAAACACCAACCTGCGGTCATTATCATACCAGCCCGGATTGGTAAAATACAAATGATGACTGTTGCCACGATAGTCAGTTAGTTGACGCACCCGAACATTAGTCTGCGGGTCTCGAAATTCCTTCATCTCCGCCGGCCGCTTACGCCCTACGTTTTTACCTTGCACAACTTTACACACAGACCGCCGCTGCAAACCCGCGCACCCGCCAACAGCCAGCAACCCCGCCCCGACACCAACTGCACTCAAAAAATCCCGACGATTAAAAACTCCATCCGACATAGTTATCTCCTGTTAAAATAAGCACTACACGCTATCCATTAAATAACGCTTTTAGGCTAATAGACCGACATTTCACATTTAAACGATTACAAAACACAATTTTCTTCTCTACGGTATCAATAATTTTATTAAAATAACCTTGAACTATCAATAATAATAACGTTGCTCTGGCTTTACCAGAGCTCCCCTTTCAATTAGCCTCCGAACGTCAGTTCGCGGGGTTCTAACCTATCGCAAACAATTCCATGGGGCACGATGCCGTAGCTATTTATGTGCTTAAAAGCACCTCGATTTTCTTCCGATTCTCATCACGCACTATTTATGTGCTTGAAAACACTTTTCACATTGTAATACTCAATAACTGTTCGCTTGCAGTCAATTGCGAAGCAACTCGCCTCGAATTTCTTCCGATTCTCATCACGCACTATTTACGTGCTTGAAAGCACCTCAAATCCAAATAAATCCTTGTAGCTTTGTCTTAAAATGATATACTATCATCCTATGAAAAAGTCATTAGCACATTTACCGCAACATAAACTAAATGAGCTGGAACTGATAAAGGATATTATCCTC
>CAZIKS010000153.1:0-8973 GCA_964539795.1 uncultured Pirellulales bacterium | reverse complement strand
GATAGCCGATGTGTGTATGTTGAGTAGCTCGCCCCGGCTCGATGCGCCGGCCTAAAACGTAGCATTGACCTCGTGTTGGCCTGAGCAGGCCCATAAGGCAGCGTATCGTCGTCGTCTTGCCGGAACCGTTCGGACCAAGGTAACCGAAGATTTCTCCCTTTTCAATGCCGAACGATAAATCCTCAACACCGCGGGCCTTGCCGTATCGTTTCGTCAGCGCCTGTATCTCAATTATTTTCTCTACAGACATTACAAATCAACTTTCGGGCTTCCTTGTGAATTTGCTGTATTATAAGTAATGTCGGCATAATCTCAAAAAAGTTCCGCCAAACCTGAAGAAAACCCTGGATAGCGGAAAGCTTGATGAAAATAACCTAATTTGTCTCTGATTTATAGTTTATTAGCTTATCTTTTTCAGGAGTTCTTTTCGGGCCCGGACGCGGAGTTTTGCATTTTCGTAACGGCGTTTTTCCTCTTCCGTTTCGGGCAATATAGGCGGAACGGCGGTCGGCTGTTTTTTCTCATCCAGCGCTACAAAAGTTAAATGCGCCGTCGTAGCGATGACATTATTGCCGCCGTAAGGGTCTTCTCTGCTCACCTGCACTCCCACTTCCATCGACGACCGTCCGACATAATTTATTGAGGCCTTTAAGACAACATGGTCGCCGATACGAATCGGCTCTTTGAAGACCAGCGAATCAATGCTGGCGGTGACGACCTCTTTGCCGCAATGTCTTTGTGCCGCCATGGCTGCTACCATATCTATCCAGGCAACAATCGCGCCTCCGAAGGCGGTGCCGTGAGGATTGGCCTGCTGTGGCATAATCAAGTATCTTGTTTCTACAGCGCTTTCTTTCGGGCTTTTACCTTTTTCGTTTGTCATTTTTTCAGAATGTTTGTGATTAGTCATAATGCCATATAATACCCAAACTATCGAGGCAGGGCAAGCCTCACATTGCCACTAAATTTAATTGACACGATGCCGGGCCAACCTATAATTGATGATATACGGCTGCGACTGTACGTAGCTTATATCCTGGAAAGGACCTCGTATGGAACGGATAAGTCGCTGGGAAACAGGTGAATATAGGATGAATTTTAATCTTCCCAAACAGTGGATCCCCTGGTTCAAATGGGCAATCCCGATTCTACTGGTACTATGGCTTTTGTCGGGGATATATATCGTAGGACCTGATGAGCAGGGTGTAGTACGCCGATTTGGCAAAGTGGTGAGGACAGTTGAACCAGGTCCGCATTACCGCCTGCCCAACCCGATCGAAAGAGTCGACAAACCCAAGATACAACAGGTTAGGCGAATAGAAATCGGTTTTGAAACAATCATCCCAGGTCCACCGGCAAAGTATAACTTCCACACCGAAGAGTCGCTAATGCTTACCGGTGACGAGCAGATTATCGATACGCAAATCATAGTCCAGTATAAGATAAAGGACGCTGCTGATTACCTGTTTAATGTACGCAATCTGGAAGGATCGCAGGGCACAATTAAGGATGCAGCCGAAGTGGCTCTGCGGCAGGTTGTCGGCAAAAGGCCGATTGACGATGTGCTCATTGAGGAAAAACTGCAAGTTGAAATAGACATCCTGGCACTCCTTCAGGAGATAGTCGATGGTTACGAAAGCGGCATTCGAATAATCGAGGTTAAACTTCAGACTGTCCGTCCGCCAAAAGAGGTTGCATCATCATTTGACGACGTTGTCAGCGCCAAGGAGGATAAGGCTAAACTGATCCAGGAGGCTGAAGGTTATAAAGAGGACATTATCCCCAAGGCGCGCGGCCAGGCCAGGAGCATAGTTTTGGCAGCAGAGGCCTACAAGGAAGAGAAGATAAAACGAGCTCAGGGCGATGTAGAGAAATTTTTAGCCGTGCTTAAAGAATACGAAAAGGCAAAAGATGTGACACGAAAGCGGCTCTATTTAGAAACGATGGAACAGGTTCTACCAAAGATTAAAAAGTTTATCATTGATTCTGAGTCAGGAGACGGCCTGCTGAAACTTTTACCTCTTGAAGGTGCCCCATTTGGCAATACACCGCAAAATCCAAATCCTGAGACTCGGAGGTCAAGATGAATAAACAACTGATTAGTGTGATTGTATTCATCGTAATACTTGCAGTAGTGCTGCCCGCTTCACTGTTTACTGTGGATGAAACCGAGCAGGCCATTGTAACACAATTGGGAAAATTCGTAAGAGAAGTAAAACAACCCGGCCTGCACTTCAGGATACCGTTGATTCAGGCAGTGCACAAATTTGAGGCCAGGGTTATGGAATATGACGCTGCAGCGGCAAAAATAATCACCGATGACAAAAAGCACCTGGTTATCGATAATTATGCCCGCTGGAAAATCATCGATCCACTCAAGTTATATCAAACCGTCGGCAATGAGTTCGGCGCCCAGCAAAGACTGGATGATATTGTCTTTTCTGAAATGCGTGAAGAGCTTGCCAGGCATACGTTAACGGAAATAGTATCGGTTAACCGCCAGGAGATCATGCACAAAGTGGCCGCCCAGTGCGCCCAAAAAGCTTCCGATTATGGAATCCAGATTATCGATGTACGAATCAAACGGGCCGACCTGCCCGAAGAGGTTACACATTCGGTCTATGCCCGAATGAGAGCCGAAAGGGAGAGAATCGCAAAAAAATATCGTTCTGAAGGCGAGGAAGAAGCCGTAATGGTTAGGGCACAGACCGACAAGGATAAAACAATCCTGCTCGCCGAAAGTTACATGCAGGCCGAGAAAACTAAGGGCGAAGGTGACGCCGAGGCTCTTAGGATATATGCCGAAGCTTATGAAAATGACCCTGAGTTTTATTCGTTCGTTCGGACACTGGAGGCCTATGTGAAGTCGCTTGGCGAAGGTACGACTATTGTTTTGCCCGGCGATTCGGAATTTTTTCAGTATTTAAGTCCGCCGACAGAAGAATAGATTTTGATAGTTTGTTCCTGAAAGAAATCCGTTTGACAATCATGTTGCAAGACTCGAGCGAAGATTATTGATCTGCGCTTTCTTTCAATCTTCCTGTGCCACCACAACCATTATTTAGCGTGACCCGAGAAGATGCCAATTTGACAGTTTGAAGTGTTGAATTAGTGGTCCGATAAATCCGGAAAATGCCGTTTTTACGCAATTATTCCATTTCCAAAGTCTGGCACGGACTTTGCATATTCTATTAACAGAAGTTCGAGTGATGAATGAAAAGAAAAAAATAAAGGAAAAAGAAGATTTTGAAAGGAGGTATTACTATGACAGTAGTACCTTTTACAAAAAGAAACAGAAACCATATGGCAACACTTCATAACGAGATGGATGATTTGTTTGACAGCTTCTTTAGGGGGCTGGACAGACCTTTTGCCGGTTATAAGAGCTGGCCGGCAATAGATGTGGCCGAAGATGATGACTCGATTATTGTCAGGGCGGAAGTGCCGGGCTGCAACGCCGAGGACATTGACATCTCCGTTTATGGTAATACGTTGACCATCAGCGGTGAAAAGAAACTCTCAGAAGAGAAAAAAGAAAAAGGTTATTACCATGTTGAAAGCAGCTACGGCAGCTTTAGAAGAGAGCTGGTCCTTCCGACCGATGTGGATTCTGAAAAGATTGATGCTACATGCAAAAACGGCGTCCTGTCCATTACGCTGCTAAAAGCCGCCCAGGCCAAAGCGGTCAAAGTTAAAGTTGAAGGTTGATAATATCCGCTCGATTAGGTAAAAAATAAAAGCTGTTTAAAAACGAAGTATTACTTCCTCTTTTTTCAATGGAATGTAAAAGAGGAAGTTTTTGTTTTTTCCTGAATGACCTCATTCGACCTTTTATCCTTTTTAACAGGTCGAACTAGGTGAAATTGCTGTTGATAATATTGTTATTTGGGATTTTTATCGGCTGGTCCCATAAAAAGATAAAGTTTTTTGCTTTTCTTTGCCGAAAAAAGTTTATAGGGCATTAAGCAGTTCCTAATACTGATAATGGAGCTTTCAATGTTAAAAAGCGGCCTTTTGGGTTGTTTTTCTAAGGATACGTTGTTTTACTGTAAACTATAGATAAGGGAAGTCGCAGAGGCTGGAGAGATACTATGAGAACCATAGCGATTGTTAATCAAAAAGGTGGTTGTGGAAAAACAACAGTAGCTATAAATCTTGCGAGCGCACTCGCCGGGTTGGGCCAAAGGATTCTGCTGGTCGATATGGACCCACAATCGCATTGCGCAGTTGGCCTCGCGGTGCCTGAAGAGCAGATTGAGCAGAGCATATATGATGTACTGATCAGCAGAAGCAGGAACGAACCAATCAAGCTGACGGAGATACTCTGGCAGATTTCCGACGGATTGGAACTGGCACCGGCCAGTATCGACTTGTCTGCATTTGAACAGCAAATGGCGGGCATTGCCGAACGTGAAGGCTGCCTGAAAAATACATTGGACGATATTAAAGAAGATTATGACTATGCAGTGATTGATTGTCCGCCTTCCGTTGGATTATTGACGTTCAATGCACTCAGGGCGGCCACAGATGTTATTGTTCCTGTCGAGACAGGTTACTTTGCACTCCATGGTCTGAGCAAGCAGCTTGAAACCCTAAGTGTGCTCTGCAAAAGAACGAACCAGGAGGTAAATGTCAATGTACTGGCTACTATGTATGATATAAGGACAAAGATGGCCAGGGAGATTTTGGCTGAGTTGCGCAATCATTTTAGCGATAAAATGTTTCATACGGTCGTTACATTCAACACCAAAATCAAGGAAGCTTCCAGCTTTGGACAGCCTATCAGCGAATACGATCCGGCCAGCAAAGGCCAGAAAGATTTTCGCTCTTTAGCTTCTGAAATCTTAAGCTCACAGGCAAAGCAGCAGCGTCATGATTATGTTAACTCCCTGGCCGGCCAGCTCGAGTCCATCAGCGCAACTGCCGATGAGTTGCTGCAGGCGACAGAGCAACAGGAACAAGCTGAACCTCAACCGCAGGCCAGTGAGACTGAGCCCCGCCTGGAAGAAGAGTTTGCGTCCGTGGAAGCACGCGCCTGGGAGGATCTCGAAGCAGGGGTGGAAGAACTTGAAATGCCTCCTGTCGAAGAACCTGAAACAATCGAGTTGGCAGTAGAAGAAACTGCCGAAGAACGTGCCTCTGCCAAGCTTTCAGATTATTATGGTGTTGATCAGATTAACGATGCTATCGTGTTTGTTACGCTTTATCCGCGGGCCCAGAACGTACAGATTGCCGGCGATTTTAATAATTGGCAGCCACAGGAGACACCTATGCAAAAGGTCGGTGATAGCGGCGTTTGGCAGACCCAGTTAAAGTTGCCTGTAGGCCGGTATCGGTATAGACTTGTTGTTGATGGACAGTGGCAGCAGGACCCGTACAACGAGTTAACGGAACAAAATCCATTTGGTGAGTATAACTCTGTTGTTGAAATGAAATGATATCATGCACGCTATTGTAATTGGTTCCGGCAGCTAAATCAAAACAACAACAAATATAAGCTTTCAAAAGAAAAAGGAGCTCCAAAACTGTTTTTACCCTTTTGTGTAAAAGAATCGCCTTAGAGCTCCGAAGGACTAGACCATGAAAAAAAGTCCTTTTTACACTTTGTCATTTATACTGATCGTAAAAAAACTACTGGCTCGCGCCGACAGAGGCGCTTTTGGAGATCGATGCGCCGGAGCCTGCCCCACCGCCGATGCCGCTATACTGTGAGACACCGGCAAATTGTGCATCACCACTAATTCCGTATGGAGTGGCAATAATCTGAACCTGGCCGACAATATCGCCCTGTCTCGCCACTACGCAACCCGCACCGTCGTTTTTACAACGTCCTGATTAAGGTTATGGTCCTGTAATCCCAAACCCGAGACGGTTTATCGTAAGATTTCTGTTAACTATAACGCCTGCTGATGAATCGACTCCAACAGCTACGAAATTAGCACTGACTCCGTATGGAGAAGTAATAATCTGCCCACCTGATCCGATGAAGTTTTGTATTGCAATTGTGGAACCAAAAGCACCGTTGGCAATCGTATTCTGCGAAAACGCCGCACCGAGACTCTGATTTTGTGCCCCTAATGAGAAGTAACCCGGTAGAGAAGACTGAGTTTGTGTGCCTTTGGCTACGGCGTTTTGTGCAAAACCATAATCACCGAATAGTCCCGCGGTAACTGCAGCCTGTACAAGTGTAGAATTCGAAGTCTGCATATATTTTGTGCCGCCGTTACCGTCGGTAACCATCTGAAAAGTGGTTATGGGTGTGGCGTTAAAGTTTACCACTGAGCCCGTAGATGCTCCTGAAAGAACACCGACAGTGCTTGAGTCAATGTTGAATCCCTGCGCTTGGTTTATATTTGCGAGGGTAGAGCAAGGGAGCAGAAGGAGGAGTGCAATTAATAGTGCAAATCCTTTATACATTTTATTTAACTCCTTTTGTTTTTTCAATTACCGTCGTTCAATTTATTAAGTAACTTCCTGCCCGCTAATACCGGAGTTAGGAGGTAAAAAGGGGAGCCCCGAAAATTGCCCTCTCGTTAGACAGGATGTCAAGTTTGAGGGCTCCCCACGGATTCCGCTTTAACGAGCGATCAGTTTATTAATAAACATTCTGAGTCTGTGTCGTATTAGCTATCAGTGTAGTCGCCAGTGCGGTAGTCGAATTAGCAGCACCGCCTGTTTCGCTTGTTTGTAAAGCGTTGATAGTAGAAGACTCGTAAGCGCTGCCGGCTGCATTCGAACCGGCCTGATCCTGCGACAATTTTGCATCATTTGTGGCTTCGCCACCGCCGGCACCAGCTGATCTTGCCAGTACCTGTTGTGCCGCCAGTCCAAGGGTTTGAATCTGTGATTTTGGATCGGTACTAAAGCCGATAAACTGATCCTGATAACCACCTGCATCCATAAAGGTGTTGACGTTAACGATGCCACATTTGCCATTAGCCGAGGCATCCTGTACCAGATCGGCATCCTGATTTTGTGCGGCCTCAACGTCACATGATTCTTGGCATGATCCATGGCCTCCATGGCCGGACCTAAAGTTGGACACAATGCCGGGCCCAAAGCTGGGAAATTTCCCGCATGGATTTGTGTTACAGGGGGAACTTTGTACGTTGTCGATATACAAATCCTGATAGGCGCTAGCACATGCATCACCATGGGTCAGAGTCAATACTATGCCCATACCGGGACTGGCTGTCTCGCCGACACTGAATGTCTGCTGCTGGTAAACCGATCCCGGGAGTATTGTGTTTGCCATGGTGACAGAGGAAGCCATCAATAGTATTGTCATAAAGATAGCAGTTTTCTTTGTCATTTCATAAACTCCTTATTATTAACTTTCTTCCTTCAATTTTCCTGATTGCTGATCACGCATCGGCAATCACAACGTAAAAGAAACTTTCATTGTCCTGTTTTTATGCCACCTCCTTTCTCCTGTTAAAAGAATGCCGTGTTTAATATTTTTGGGAACTTCTCATTTTTGTGTCAATCAACGTATTGCCATATTGTTCACCTGTTGTTGTGTTCTAAATCCTGCCATATCATAAAGTTCCTGACTGATTTCCATTCCGGGCTGCTGTTGTTTCTTTGTTTTTGCCGGAGCTGGAACCGCCTGTGCCGTATTGGTAATATTTTGAGGGAGGATAACCTTCGAGTGAATTTTTTCATAGAAGGACTGGGGGATTGTTCTCCTTCGAATAGTCCTCGGGTCATACCGATAGCATTCGGCGCTGACCATGGCTTCACCTTTGCCTTCGGTGATTCCTCTCGAAGTGCCGCCAAGCAGAGAAATGGAATAGTTGGTCTGGCTGTAAGCACCACCGGCGGTAGGAAATGTGAAGTTGGAGCCTACTGTCACGCCTTTCATACCGCCGGAGATAAACATAATATCAACATTCCAGGGCAGAGCTTCTGCTATTGCCGCTTCGTAGACATGGTCCCAGTTGCGATCTATCGTGCCTTCGAGGCTTATCTTTCCCACATAAGCGATACCCGATTGTCTTAGAAAATCTTTGTTTATGTTGGAATCTATAAAGACCAGGAGAGGTTTACCTCTTGGCCTGCGTGTGCGTATAACCGAGCTTGCTATCTCGAATCCTCTGCCGTGATGGAAATTGTCCGGTCCTCCAAATACGGCGAAAACACCGTTGAGGATGCCTCCTAAAAAACTTAACGGTCCATCATGAGGTAGCGATTCGAGAACGCCCCGCAGCTCTTTCATCTCGGCCGGATTGCCGGGATTGAATGTCCGTTCATACACTCTGTCGTCTCCATTGGGGCCGTTTTGGAAATAGGCCTTTACTGGGCCCCAGCCTCCATGAGGCCATGAGGGTAAATACGGGGGAAACATTGATACCGGAGATGTCCGGGACTCGTAGTTTGATGTTGAGTTGGTACTGATGTTTGCAATGGAGCCGGAACTTGCGTCGCCACTGACAGCATAAGAGGATGAATCGCCGCCTTGGGCATTTGCATAGCCCTGACCCTGCATGTTTTGGTTGTTTATGGAAGTAACTTCGTTTGTCGATACTACGGTTGATGGGTTGTTTCTATTAATGTTGCCATAGACAACCAAAGGTTGGTGGCATGTTAGAATAAGAACCGTGGATAATAAAAAACTAAGCTTTTTCATGGTCATTCTCCTTAATACTAAAGTCTTTTTTCCTTTTCAGACTAATTCTTTAAATCGCCCTCATGATTTGTCCTGATATATCCTGTATTACTCTTACTAGCGCCTCCTTTCCTTGTACCTGAATTCCGGTAAGGCACGAGTTAATGTTTCAATAACAAACGTTCTAATTCCCCCTCTTGACGTCCTTAGGGCGTCAAACGCTAATCAGTCAACACACTTTTATATGCGAAATCTATTAGCTGGGTACAGTCGAAGATGCTATTAACAGGCTTTATTTTATCGGACTTGCCATTTTAGAAAGAAGGTTTTTTAAAATCGTTGTATCTTTAAGGTGTGTCCCTGCA
>CAZIKS010000152.1:0-8979 GCA_964539795.1 uncultured Pirellulales bacterium | reverse complement strand
TCAGATATTATTCACCAAATACAATTCACTAATCACTATTTACCAATCACGAATTCATTGGCCGCGGCAGATGCAATTCTCCGCAGATCGCTTGATTTGTAATTATATGAATTTGTGATGAAGCTGTAAAGCTTTTAAAACGGCAACTCTCCGAAAAGACATCGGGACCCAGACTCCGGAAACAGCACCGGGGTTGCTCGAATCAGGCTGCATCAGAGAAGTTAACCAAAGCATTCTGGCGAGGCAGCCCAAAGGGGCTTTGGAGATAGTTATTGGGGGAATGCCAGGGGGGTTAGGCTGTGGGAATTTAGTTACGGATTGTAGTCGTAGTCTTTGAGTGGTACCATCCAGCCGGTACCGATGGTCCAGTCCGGCTCGTTTGCCCTTGCTTGTTCCAAATCATAGGTTCGGTCCCACTTCAAGAGCCACAACTGTTTTAGGTCGATTTTCCTTGCGGAGAAATCCATGAAAAGACCGTTTATTGCGCCGTAGTGTCGCGGGATACAGAAAGAGCCCATCCCACCGCCTGTTGCACCAGACCAATATTTCGCACCTGGATATAACGGAGGATCATCTAACCAAATCCCATAGCCGGTAACCCAAATGCAGTCCAAAAGCAGGGGTATATTATCTGCTGCGGCCACGTCGGGACGCCTCCAGGGGCTCTCGCGCCAGTCTTCACCTATACCCGGGTGATTATAAATAGATGCGTTTGTGCCGTAGCTTCCGTAATCGCCCACCTTGCCGCCTATGAAGGCCCAAGTATCAGGTCCTCCCCATGCTTCGAATGTTGAACCGCTCATATCAGAATCGGTTTTGACAGCTTCAGGGCAGCACTTAATATCTGCCCTTATATCCTGGTCACTTTCTCCTTCACCGTAGTATGGCCTCAGTGCAGCAAACCAGGACTGATCGTCTACCATCCAGCCCTGCATAAAATAACCATTGTTGTCGTTGATGAAGGCCTTAAAGATGTTGGACCAATTTTGCAGGTTTGAAAGGCAGACGGCTTCCTTGGCCCGTCTTCTGCCGCTTGTTCCGATGGCAGCGATATTTGCCAGTAAAAAGACAATACAGGCGAAAGTAACGATAAAATCTTTTTTCGTAAAGTTAGATTTAGATTTCATAATTTTCTCAACTTGTTATTTGGTTATGGTATATAGTCGTAGTCTTTTAAGGGTACCATCCAGCCGGTGCCGATGGTCCAGTCGGGCTCGTTTTCACTGGCCCGGGATACGTCGTACCCTCGGCACCACTTCAAGAGCCACAGCTCTTTTAGGCCGATTTTTCTTGCGGAGAAATCGAGAAAAAGGCCGTTTATAGCGCCGTAGTGCCGTGGGATACAGAATGTTCCCATACCACCACCTGTCGCTCCCGACATAAACCTTGCACCTTCATATTCCGGAGGTTCATTGGTAAACCAGGGGTAGCTTACATAATACTGGGCATCCAAAAGGAGGGGTACATTATCAGCGCCGGCGACGTCGGCACATCTCCAATAATCCGACCCCTGACCTGGTGGGTTAAGAAGGCATGAGCATATTCCATAGCTGGCATAACATTGTTGCCCATTATGGGTCCCCCCGTCCCAAGCGTTAAATGTTCCTCCGCTGGGGTCTCCACCGTAGTCTGCAAGAGGCCTGGTGGCCTGTGGGCAAAGAAGGAACTCTTTGTTGTTGGAATAGTATGGACGCAATGCGTTGTACCACCTCTCACTGGCGCCACCTATCCAGCCCTGCATAAAATAGCCATCGTTGTCGTTGAGGAAGGCCTTAAAGATATTGCCCCAATTTTGGAGGTTTGAAAGGCAGACGGCTTCTTTGGCCCGTCTTCTTCCGCTTGTTCCAACGGCTGCGATATTTGCCAGCAAAAAGACAATACAGGCGAAAGTAACGACAAAATCTTTTTTGGTGAAGTCAGGTTTAGTTTTCATAATCTGCTTACTCCTGAGATAGCCAGTTATTTGCCAGAGCTTCGAGGTCTTCGTAATCGAGATACATGTTTCTGTTTATATCGCCGGTAAGATATACTCGGCCATCGACGTAATTGTAGCCGGTAAAGAGAGGGTTGTAGATGGGGTTGCAGTTTTCATCGGTACAGTTTAGCCAGTCGACGGCCAGAAGGGCGAAGTCGTCAAGATTAATCGTTCGATTTGTAGTTATGTCTTCGGGCCTGTGAAGGACCGATTCTCGTCCCTGGCAATCATCGCCGGTTATGGCCCAAACTATATTGTTCGGAGGGTCATTAATTGCCGTATGATCTTTGGAGTCGGTTACTATTATAGTATTGTCGGCAACTATCACGGGGAAGCTGAGCCAGTCGCCGTCACGCTGGAAGCGAGCGAGTTCTGCGCCGGTATTATCAAGAACGCAGAGATAGCCGTCATCACCGGCGGCATAAATCAGGCCGTCATCTCCTATTGTCAAAGTAAGGCCGCCTTTGATTCCGAGACGCGTCACCCAGTTGATAGTGCCGTCAGGGTCAACGGCGCGCAAATGGGAATCGTCCAAAGCTACATAGATTGTGCCGTCAGGTCCCAAAGCGGATTCGGACCATCCGTCGGCAGTACCGTATCTCTGGGTGTAGCCGGAATCGAACCAACTCGAGCAGGGGTCAGCCAAATTGGTGGACCAGATAACAGTGCCTGTGGCGGGCTCGATTGCATATAGGTTTGGGTCATAAAGAAGAGTCTGGTATATTGCGCCCTCCGGTGAGATAACCGGCGAGGCAAAAGGCCAGCCGTTAGAGTCAAATGTGCAGGCCCACTTTATGCTTCCATCGTTTGGGTCGAGCGCATAGAGATTTGGGTCATACAGGCCGGCAATATAGATGGTGCCATCGGGGCCTAATGATGGGGAGGCGAGGATGGAGCCGGTGGAGGCTGTGAAACTATTGGTATCGAATGTCCAGAGTTCGCTGCCGTCGTTACCGAGAGCGTGTAGAGCGCCATCCTGCGAGCAGACATATATGTCGCCGTCATCGGAGACGGCCGGTGAAGAATAGATAAAGCCATCGGTATTGTGTGTCCATCGGAGGGTTCCGCCGATACTAACGGCGTGGAGTTTTCCGTCGCGGCTTCCGACATATACTGAGCCGTTTGGCCCTACCGTTGGGCTGCTTAAGAGAGGTGAACCAGCGTCATAAGTCCATAAAAGAGAACCATCGGCGGAATTGAGTGTATATAACTTACCATCTTCACAGGCGATATGGGCCCGGTTATCCACCCCGAGGGTAACGCTTCCTGAGACTCGCTCGGTTGTCTCAAACTGCCATTTGACACAGCCAAGTTCGGGGCCGTAGTTTTGGCTCAGGCCAGTCCTGTCGAAATCACCGCCGAGTGATTTCCATGTTGATGTAAGGGCGGGATGGATAAAATCGGGTTTTATTGTGAATAGGCCGCTATCAATACAGATAGCACAGGGGTCGGGGGTGCTGGGGATAATTGAAACCAGACACTGGTCTGAATCAACGGCGGGCGGAAGCTGCCAGATGTAACTGCCGGTATTGGCGACATTATTTTCAACTGGCGTCCAATCGGCGCCATCGTTGTCGCTGTAGGAAATATCGACAGTTCCGGTTATGCCATTACTTGTCCAGTTGATTTGGTGGGTGCTGTTTTGTATCCAAACTTCATCACCCTTTGGTTTTGTAACAGCTATAATCAGTAGTTCAAATTCGTCCACGCCCATATCGATACGACCGCCAATTATTCTTGGCTGGCCGTCCATATCGGTGCTATTGGAGGCACCCAGGAGATTGGGAAAGCCGGTGTTGATGCAGGGCGAGCCGGTCTGCAGATGCAGGTCACCGAAATCGTCATTTGCGCCCTCATCTATGCCGGTTGTTTCCGGGTCGTCGCCCCATCCGTCGCCGCCGTCATCAGGCTGTCGGACGAACATCGGGTCATCGTCAATGTTGTGGTAGTTAGGGTCGCCGAATGGAACGTTGCTGTCATTTGGGTTGTCATCCTGGATGCAATTGTAAAGTATGTCCAGTCCCGTCAGCGGAAATGGCGACAAGCTGTGAATCTGAGCAGATTCGCAGATGCCGTTGCTGTCGGAATTTGCCCAGAGAATGGAATTGGTCAACTTCACAAAGGAGTAGCTGTTACTGTAGATGCCACCGCCGTAGTTGTCGGCAGTGTTTGAGGCTATGGTGCAGTTGTTAACCACCGCAAAGGTATCGGCTAAATACAAACCACCGCCGTCCTGGATGAATGGGCATGGTTCGCCTATCATCGTGCAGTTTGCAGTGTTGCCTGTCATCGTGCAGGTGGTTAGTGCAATTTTGCTTTGGTCACAATAGATACCGCCGCCATTATTGTAAAGCGACCGATTTCTGAGTATAAAGGAGTTTTTAACAGTTAGTTTGCCGGTTTTACAATAGATAGCCCCTCCTTCACTATCGGCGGTGTTGTCGAGTATAATAGAGTTGGTAATTCTCATGTCAGTATAACCCTCAGAGTAAATTGCGCCTCCGCGGTTAGAAGTGTAGTTGTTGCTGAAGGTGCAGTTATTAATGAGGTAAATACCGTCTATTATGGAGATTCCGCCACCTGTGCTGCCGCGTCCAAATGAGGAGTTGTTGCTGATGTTGCAGTTGGAGATAGTCAAGGTTGATAGTGGGTATTCGTTAACCGGGTTAGCGGCACCCTGACACTCAATTGTACCACGATAGTTATTGCCGTTAATGATTGTAAGGCCGTCAATAACGGTATTTGTGCCTATATCGCCTTGAATGAAAAATGCCTGGCCCAGATTATTGCAGTCGATTACAGTAGCGGCGACAATATAAGGGTCCTGCGGGACAACGCTTTGAACAGTGATAGATTTGCCATCGATAGCAATATCGTAATTTCCCGGGCCGGTATAGGTGCCGGGGAAAACGACGATGATATCTCCGTCATTCGAATCGTCGATTGCAGCCTGAATATTGTCGAAATCATAAGGCCAGACGTCATCAACGATGATTATTTCGGCCCGAGAGGGAACGGCCAAAAACAGGCATATAAGAACGAGCACTATATTTTTCATTTCAGCCTCCAAATTTTAATAAATTTCCGTTTAGCTACGTACATAGTGCGGTGAAAAGGGAATTTGTGACGATTTTTTTTGGGGATTTTGCAAAAATTTCAAAAAAATGTGTAAAATCCCTGATTTGGTCCAGAAATTCGATAAAAACAGTGTTTTCGGGGCGACGGATTCATCATTAATTTTTCACAACTGTCGTAGGCGCCGGAGTTTCTCCACTGGGCGCAGCCGAAATAATCGGTGATTAACAAAAAAGCTTTGTCCGGGGCCGCCGGCGCTGCTTATTACGCCTTCTCATTTTTGTGGATAGTTCGAGCTTTATTGTATCATAAATACAAAAATAAAAGCAAGTTTTTTTTGTATTTTTTGGGCATTTTGGCCTGTTTTTAGAACGCAAGGGGTGCGTTTTTGTTAAAATAAGCGGCAGGTGGGAATAAGGTTTCAAGGGCCGGTGTTTTTTCTTGATTAAATGCCTCTAATCTGGTATAAGAAAGGTTTGAGGATATTTACGAATTTTGTTTTTTTTAGCATTTTTTAAATCATTCTAAGGAGGAGGTTATGTTTAAGGAATTGGTATATTCATTAATTTTAGTATTGACTTTAGTGGGCAGCTTATCGGCTGAAGAGGCAAGTAATCCTAACCCTGCCAGCATCGCCATCGACGTAAGTGTAAGTGCAGTGCTTAGCTGGACTGGCGGTTCAGGGGCAGCGTCCCACGATGTGTATTTCGGCACCAGCTTTGACAATGTTAACAATGCCATACGGCCGGGTGGCGATGTGGACGGTAACGGGCAGGTCGATTGGGCCGATGTGTGGGTACTCACTGAGCAGTGGCTGGTGGACCCGACAGGTTTGTATCCGTGCCCCGATTTGGATGGTGATAACAATGTGAACGGTTTTGATTTTGCTATTATAGCGGATAGCTGGAACGGACAGGCTGGTGCCTCATTCAAGGGCAACCAGACGGGCACGACTTTCGACCCCGGTACTCTGGCCAATGATACGACCTATTACTGGCGCATCGACGAGGTCTATGACAGTTGTCCAGTCGTTGTGTGGTACGGCGATGTATGGAGTTTTACAACAGTTGCGGGGCCGGCAGCCGATGTGGAAATCATCGGCACGTGGGTTTCCGGAACCAGCCATACATCAGAAGCAGGGATAAACCGCGCTCTTGTTTTCACCGCCCATGTTGAAGATAACGATACCGATATGAATCTGACATCTGTAACTTATGGTGGCCAGGCGATGACAAAGGTCGTTGAACAGAACGTCGGCAGCGGTTACCGCGCTTATGCTGTGGCGTATATTCTTGATGAGGTCGGTATAAACGCCGCAAGCAGCAGTGATTTCGCAGTTACATGGGCGCAGAGTCCTTCACGCTCGCCGGGTTTTTCGAGTGTATTTCTGCAGAACGTAAACCAAAGTGTTCCTACGGGAGCCTTTGACGGTAACGGCACCGAGTCCAGTGCGACAGTAGCGACCAGCGCCCTTTCTACGAGTGATGGGGATATGGTAATTGCAGCAGGAACCTGTGGTAACTCCGCTGAATACACGGTCAACAACGGCTTTACCGAAGGTATTGAAGTGGACATTGCATCAGCTGATGCTGTGGCCGGATACAAATCGGCAAGCGGAGTCGATGAGACTGCGAGCATAACGCATTCGAATGTTAACCGTCAGGTGGTTATTGGTTTTGTGGTTCAGGCGGGTGCAGCCGGTCCACAGCCTCCGGGTCAGGCGGTTAATCCCAGCCCGGGTAACGGTGCGACTGGTGTGAGTGTTGATGCTGATTTGAGTTGGACAGCCGGCTCTGGTGCGACAAGCCATGATGTGTACTTCGGCACCAGCAGCCCCGGAGCATCCCAGGGCAACCAGACAGCAACAACGTTCGATACCGGTACGATGGCTAACGATATGATTTACTACTGGCGTATTGACGAGGTCAATGCCAATGGTACAACAACCGGAGTTGTGTGGAGTTTCACAACCGAAGCTTTACCGCAGCCTCCGGGTCAGGCGGTTAATCCCAGCCCGGTTAACGGTGCAACTGGTGTGAGTGTTGATGCTGATTTGAGTTGGACAGCCGGCTCTGGAGCGACAAGCCATGATGTTTACTTCGGCACCATCAGCCCCGGAGCATCCCAGGGCAACCAGACAGCAACGACGTTCGATACTGGTACGATGGCTAACGATATGACTTACTACTGGCGTATTGATGAGGTCAACGGCGAGGGCACAACCAGCGGTGTGGTTTGGAGTTTCACAACGGAAGCTTTACCGCCGCCTCCGGGACAGGCGAGCAGTCCAAGTCCTGGTAACGGCGCTACCGATGTGAGCATTTATGCTAATTTGAGCTGGACGGCAGGCAGTGGGTCAACTTCAAGCGATGTATATTTTGGTACGGACTCAACACCAGACTCAGGTGAATTCCAGGGCAACCAGACAGCAACAACGTTTGACCCCGGGACAATGACCAATGAGATAACTTACTACTGGCGTATTGATGAGATGAATACAGGTGGTACAACAACCGGTAATGTGTGGAGCTTTACGACGGAGCAGCAAACACAACCGCCGGAAGATGAGTGTGATAACTGGCAGAGTTTGCATCCGGAGTGGATATTCTGTGATGATTTCGAAGTTGATTCAGCTTTTGTAAGAGACGGCAGATACTTTGAATATAGCAATAATGGCGGCGATTTCGTGGCCCTTGCCGGCATCGGACTGGATTCCTCGAAAGGTATGAGAGTGATATTTCAATCCGGTGAGGTAAGCGCCGGGGGCTTTAAGCTGGGATTCGGCAGAAATCCGAACAGTTATATGAACAGGGATATCAGAGAAACCGAAGACTTCCGGGATGTTTATTACCGGATGTACCTGAAGATGCAGCCCGGTTGGGTAGGCAGTCCCGGAAAACTGTCGAGGGCGACCAGTTTCTCTTCTGCCACTGACTGGTCCCAGGCAATGATAGCCCATTTGTGGAGCAGCGGGGATTATCTTCTGGTTGACCCTGTCAGATGTGTGGATCCGGCTACGAGTTTGGTAAAGTGTATAGGGTATAATGACTTTGGCCATATGGACTGGATTGGAAATCTCAGAGGAGTTACGCCGATATTTGACTCTTTGCATGATGGCATCTGGTATTGTGTGGAGGCGCATGTGAAGCTGAACGACCCGGGAGTATCTAACGGGATACAAGAGTTCTGGATAGACGGCAATCTGGAAGCGAGGCGGGACAGCCTGAATTTTGTGGCCTCTTATACTGATTATGCCATCAACGCAATATTGTTTGAAAATTACTGGAACAGCGGTTCTCCACAGTTACAGGAGCGTTACTTCGATAATATCGTGGTTTCGACCCAGCCGATTGGCTGCCTGGATTGAGTTATCCGATTTACCTTAGCTTAGCAGGGCTTTAGAAAGAGAAACATTACGTTATCCAAGAAGCTGGTATATTTGGCGGTTTTTGTTTTGATGCTGTGGCCGGCAATGTGGGCCTGTTGTTCGGCCCACGAGGTAATAAAAATTCTTAAGGGCGGCTAAAATTCCCTTGATTAAGGACAGCTGATTTGGTATAAGTTTGGTGCGAAATGTTTTGTGCGTTTCGGATTACACATTTTTTATAATTTTTATCGTAGGAATGTTATGTTCAAGAAATCATCATTTTTATTCACCTTTGTTTTATTGCTGGGGCTATTTTCAGTATCGTCCCTTGCGACGGATTACTACATTGACCCAGTGAGCGGCAGCGACACCAGCGGTGACGGCAGTTTAGGCAATCCGTGGGAAACGTTTGCAAATATCCAGTACTACTACTCATCCGGCGACAGGCCGCCGGGATGGGTGCGGCTTCAGCCGGGAGAGACTATTTATCTTATGAACGGAACCCACAATACCGAAATCGATGCCGGCGGCGGATACGATGGATGCGTAGCCAGGTTTAGAA
>CAZIKS010000151.1:0-8981 GCA_964539795.1 uncultured Pirellulales bacterium | reverse complement strand
ATCTGGATACACACTACTGCATAACCCGTAGTTTGTCAACTGTAAAAACCGTAGAAAATAAAATTTTTTTAAATTTTTTCTGCCCTCGATTTTTTCCTTCCCTCCTTTTCCCCATCTTGCCCATTCTAACATTTTGTTCAGCCTCATTTTGAGCGCGGAATTTTGCCCCACAAAATCTTGCCTATTTTAACACCCATGTCAGAATTGAAAAACTATGTGCTATTTTGTACGTTTTTACACATAAAAACGAGTCATTTTTTCACTTTTTTTTCAATTTTTCAGCTTTTTGTTCGTTTTTTCGTCTTTTCTTGACTTTTTTTGCGTTTTTTTGTCATTTTTTGACTTTTTTTCAAACCCCACCCCCATTTTCAGACCAAAATCAAGGGTGACATAAAACCCCACATACAAAAAAACAAAAAAGCCCGTTTAGTTCCTAAGCCTATATTATATAAGAGCTTATAATTATACATCCCTTCTCCGCCGAAAAAAAACCTCTCCGCGATAAAAAATTTATTTGAACAATTCAAACAAGCGTTTTATACTATAGCTTGAAACAAATGTTTAAGGAGCATAATA
Source organism: uncultured Pirellulales bacterium (assembly GCA_964539795.1). Lineage (GTDB taxonomy): Bacteria > Planctomycetota > Phycisphaerae > Sedimentisphaerales > Anaerobacaceae > CAZTKW01. The sequence continues at coordinate 8,405 of CAZIKS010000151.1, read as the reverse complement.
TGCCTACTTCTGAACCTGATATTAAAGCAGAAGATTCGCACAATAACATCAAAAACCGCCTTCTTGACGCTGCAGAGGCCCTTTTCGCTGCTCACGGCTATGAAGGCACTTCAGTCCGGGATATCACTGCCGCAGCCAAATGTAACGTTGCCGCTGTCAACTATCATTTCGCCGGAAAGCAGAATCTTTACAACGAAGTCTTTCGCCGCCGCCTCAATACCCTCCGCCAAATCCGCCTCTCTGCCATCGAAAAGGTTATGTCCGAGGACGCTTGTAAAGCCAGTCTGAAAAACCTCTTACATGAATTTGCAATTGCCTTTCTCGAGCCGGTTGCCAGCCAAACCCAGGACAGACAAATCGTAAAAATGATGACACGTGAGATGTTTGAACAGCGCCTCCCAAGGAATATGTTCGCCACAGAAATTTTTATACCCACTATGACCGCCCTCCACAAAGCCCTAAAAAAGCTCTGCCCCCCTCTAAATGACTCAAAAACGCAGTTATGCACACATTCTCTCATCGCTCAACTGGTCCATGTTATTCATCTCAAAGAGCTATTTGACCACGATGATAATCCAAAATTACCCACATTTGACCTTGACATCTTCATTGACCACTTCGTCGATTTCTCAGCCGCGGCTATTCGAGCCTGTGAAAAGGAAACTCCAAAATGCACCGAACACTAATAAATACAATCACTTACATATTATTAGTATCCTTGCTGACCGGCTGCACCGTCGGCCCCAGGTATTCAAGACCACCCACTGAAGCCGACACTCCCGACGGCTATTTTCACCTCGGAAAACACAACCGGGACCCAAACGACCTCGCCGGTAATGACAATTGGTGGCGGCACTTTGGTGACCCGCTAACTGCCCAATTGGTAACTCAAGCCCTGACAAACAATTACGACCTAAAAGCTGCAGCCGCAAGAGTAATCCAGGCAAGAGAAAGGCTTGCTGAAAACAAAGGCAGACAACTGCCCGATGTTACATATAACTTCAACCGCGACAGAAATCAAAGGTCTTTCAACTTCGGCGGCATCGGCGGTGGTGGAAGATTTAAAAATCTAAGCACCACCTACACCCAGGATTTGTCGGTTGTGTATATTATGGACTTATTCGGCAAGCTAAAACACTCCGAACAAGCCGCCTGGGCTGATATGCTCGCCGCCCAGGCAAATGAACAGACCCTGATTAGCTCGATAATAGCCCTTGTAATAAACACCAGGGTCGATATTGCAACAATTCAGCGGCGTTTGGATATTGCCCGCGCAAACACGGAAAGCCGGCGAAAAACGCTGGAAATCGTGGAGCGCCGCTATAAACAGGGAATTGTCGGGCCTGTCGATGTAAGGCTGGCACGGGAAAATCTGGCAGCCGCCAAAACACTTGAGCCAGCCATCGAGTTGTCGCTTATTACCGCTCATACCGCACTTGATGTGCTGCTGGCCTTAAGGCCCGGAACATCCCCCGATTTACCTCAGACTTTAGCGGATTTGCCCGATTTAGAGTCGGTACCTGTTGGCCTGCCAGCCTCACTGCTGGACCGCCGACCCGACGTCAGGGCAGCCGAATTAGCCCTCAGAGCAGCAAATGAGCGGGTAGGAGTGAGCATTGCCCAGCTTTACCCTGATTTGACACTAACGGGCAATTACGGCTTTACCGGCGACCGCTTTGAAGATATTTTTATGCGGGAGGCGGAAATTTACTCTGCGATATTCCGGGTTGCTCAGCCGATTTTCAAGGGCGGACAACTCCGAGCACAGGTCAGGGGTGCAGAGGCACGCTACGCCGAATTGGCCGCCGATTATAGCGGCACGGTATTGACCGCCCTGAAGGAAGTCGAAGACGCATTAGCCAGCGAGCAGATGCTGCAAATCCAGCTTAATTACGCCCAAAACCAGCTTATTGAAGCTCAAGCTGCAGAAAACCTCTCACGACAAAGATATCAACGCGGCGTCGAAGGAATTCTTACCGTACTCGAAACCGAACGTCGACGCAGAATCGCAGAAGAAATGCTGGCTATTCTAAAAGGTCAGATATGGACCACAAGAATAAACCTTTTCCTGGCCCTGGGAGGCGACTGGACACAAGACGAACAAATTGAACAAGGATAGAATAGAATTGCATATTATGAGTAAAAAACAAACAAAAGCAGTCGTTAAGGCGAAAAAGGAGCGGTCAGGTATGTGGCAACTGTTATTTGCCCTGGGTATTACCATATTTGGTCTGCTGATTATGCTTATTTTAGTCAAATTAAAAAAGCCCCCACAGCGCGTTGAGAAAGAAAATCCTGCACCGTTAGTGGAAGTTACACGGTTAAGTCTCCGGGATATTCAAATGTTTGTCAGCGGTTACGGTACCGTCACCCCAAAAGTACAGGTAGAAATAGTTCCTCAGGTTTCCGGCAAGGTGGTTTCGGTCAATCCACAGTTTAAGGCCGGTGGTTTTATTCCCGCCGGCAGCTCACTGCTGGAAATAGACCCCCGGGACTACGAATTGGCCGTTCAACAGACCCAGGCTATTGTTGCAGAGGCACTTGTAAAACTCGATTTGGAAAAGGCCGAGGCCCAGGTGGCAAGGCAGGAATGGGACCAGATAAACCCAAATACTGAACCCACTTCGCCATTGGTGCTTCGCCAGCCGCAAATCCGTCAGGCTCAGGCCAAACTTGAATCGGCCAAAGCACAACTGGCCGCTGCCAACTTAAGCCTCGAACGAACTAAACTGTCCTTACCGATAGATGTTCGCATAGTAAGTGAAAAAATCGATTTGGGCCAGTATGTTACCGCCGGACAATCACTTGGCACCGCTTATGGTATAGAGTCGGTCGAAATAGAATTACCCCTTGAGGACAAAGAATTAGCATGGTTCGATGTTCCTGATGGTCAGGACTCGTCATCCGAATCGGTCAAGGCCGAAATAAAAGCCAACTTTGCCGGAGCAGAACAGAGTTGGATAGGCTACGTGAAACGAACCACGGGGCAGGTCGACAAAACTTCCAGACTTATTTCGGTAGTCATTGAAGTTCCTGAACCATTTGACACTTCCGGCGGACGAAACGCTCTTTTGCCAGGGATGTTCGTAGAGGTATTTATCAAGGGCAAAGAGCTTAAAAACGCAGCGGCTGTGCCTCGTAACGCCATACGTAACAGTAATGAGATATGGCTCGTCAATGACGGCCTTTTGCATATCCAGCCTCTGGAGATTGTCCGTGCCGATAAGGATTTTGCATATGCAGTTTCGGACGTTGACGACGGAGCTATAATTGTCTTGAGTTCTTTGGATATAGCTACCGAAGGTATGAAAGTTCGGGTGCAGGCTAAGATTGCGGCACAAAATGAACAGTTAACCGAGAATGAAAGCCATCCTGCAGGGCAGGAGACTGAATAAATGGAAGACTCAAAAGAAACAAAAGGCCTTCTGAAATGGTTTGCTTCCAACCACGTTGCGGCAAATCTGCTTATGTTTTTGATCATTTCAGCTGGTCTTTTGACTATCTTCACGATGAAAGTGGAATTTTTTCCTGAGTTTGCGCTGGATATGATTACGGTCTCGGTGCCTTACCTCGGGGCATCTCCTACCGATGTTGAAGAAGGCGTTGTTTTGCGCGTGGAAGAAGCCATAGCAGCCGTCGATGGTATAAAGCGATTAACTGCCTCAGCTGCAGAAGGGGCCGGTATGGTATTCGTTGAAGTTGCCGAGTATGCCGATACCAAGGAAGTTCTCGACGATATAAAAGCCGAAGTGGATAGAATCATAACGTTTCCAAAAGAAACCGAAAAACCTATAATCACCGAAATCACCTCTCGTTACGAAGTAATAACAATCGTGCTTTATGGTGATGTATCCGAGAAAACTCTCAAGAAGCTGGCGGACCACGTCCGCGATGACCTTACCGTAATGGAAAATATCAGCCAGGTTGACGTTGCCGGTGTGCGTCCCTATGAAATTTCCATAGAGGTCTCGGAGGAAAACCTGCGTCGCTATGGCCTTAGTTTCGACAGGGTAGCAGCCGTGGTGCGAAACTCCTCGCTTGATATCCCGGCTGGCTCGGTAAAGACCTCCGGAGGAGAGATTCTTGTTCGGACCGAAGGACAAATGTATTATGGCCCGGAATTTGAAAAAATCATAGTTGTCACTAACAATGACGGCACCGAAGTCAGACTCGCTGATATTGCAACGGTAAGGGATGATTTTGAGGACACCGACCTTTATGCAAAATTTGACGGAAAAAGAGCAGCCCTGGTTAAAGTGTTTCGTGTGGGCGAACAGGGAGCTCTGGACGTAGCTGAAACCGTCAAGGAATATGTCCAGGAAAAAAAAGAGAGCCTGCCAAAAGGTGTCTCAATGGCGATTTGGGAGGATACCTCCGCTGTATTGCAGTCGAGAATCAACCTTCTTACGAGAAACGCCTATCTTGGTTTGATGCTGGTTTTTATATGCCTGACGCTGTTTCTTAATATCCGCCTGGCTTTCTGGACCACTATGGGGATACCAATATCGTTTTTGGGAGCGTTCTGGCTGCTGCCGAGATTTGATGTTTCGCTGAATATGATATCTCTATTCGCTTTTATAATGTCGCTGGGTCTGGTGGTTGACGACGCCATCGTTGTTGGAGAAAATATTTTTGCATACAGACGGCAGGGATTAACCAGACTTGAGGCGGCAATAAAAGGCGTAAGAGAAATGGCGGGTCCTGTTACCATAGCTATATTAACCACCGTCTTTGCCTTTCTACCCCTGTTATATATTCTTGGAGTTATGGGCAAGATACTGCGTGTAATTCCAATAGTCGTAATAAGCGTTCTGATGGTTAGTCTTGTCGAAGCATTGTTAATTTTGCCCGCCCACCTTTCCGGGAGAAGTACTCTGTGGAAATCAGGAGTATTCAGGTTGATCGATAATATTCAAGTCCGAACAGAACGAAAGCTCGAATCTTTTATAAACGGCCCTTTTGCCGGGCTTGTAAAAAGAGCGGTAAAATTTCGATATATAACTTTAGCGACAGGTCTTGCTATCTTTCTCATCACTGTAGGCTGGATTGTCGGCGGTTATATAAAGATTGTGTTCTTTGACCCTGTTGAGGCCGACAATATGTTAGCAACCATAACGATGCCCCAGGGTACGCCCGTAAGTCAGACACAGCAAGTCGCCGATAAAATAGAGCAGGCCGTCGAACAGGTCCGGCGCGAGTTTGATACACACCGTAAAGGCAAACCATCCGTCGTCAAACACATTGCAACAACCATCGGGGACCAGCCTGCCTCTCGCGGGGGCGGTCCCGTCCGGGGAATTGGCGGCGTTACGGCTTCAAACCTTGCCGAAGTTAACGTCGAACTGCTTAGCGGCGAAGAAAGAGGCGTTTCGAGCGTCGAATTAAAAAACCGCTGGAGAGATATTGTAGGTGAAATACCCGGCGTCTCATCATTGACTTTCTTTTCGGAAATTCTCAGTACCGGCGAGGCAATAAATGTTGAACTCTCTCATCAAAACTTCGACACTCTGCTTACCACCGTCACGGAACTAAAGTCGATTTTACGTGCCTATTCCGGTGTCAGTGACATTACTGATAGCTTTGAAGAGGGAAAAGCAGAGCTTAAACTTGCTCTCAAAGATACAGGACGAACCCTGGGGCTTACACTTTCAGACCTGGCCAGGCAGGTTCGACAGGGTTTTTATGGCGAAGAGGCCCAGCGAATTCAGCGCGGACGCGACGACATACGGGTTATGGTCCGTTATCCTGAGCAGCAGCGTAAGAGCCTGGCGGACGTGGAAAATATGAGAATCCGTCTGCCGGACGGCACCGAAATCCCATTCAAGCAGATTGCCGAAGTCCAGTACGGACGCGGTTATGCCACAATTCGCCGCGCAGAGCGCAGACGCGTCGTGAACGTTACAGCCGACGTGGATGAAACTGTAACCAATGCCAAGGAGATTAACACCGAGTTGAGCAAAAGGATTCTTCCGTCTTTGATGCAAAAGTATGCAGGGCTTCAGTTCAGATTCGCCGGCGAAGAACGTGAGCGAAACGAGGCGTTCAGCAGTCTTCTGGTAACGTTTCCTCTGGCTTTGCTCGCAATTTATGCACTGCTTGCGGTGCAGTTTCGGAGTTACCTCCAGCCATTAATTGTTATGTCCGCAATTCCTTTCGGTATCGTCGGAGCCATAATCGGTCATGTTTTGATGGGCTTTGTGTTTATGACAAAGTTTAACCTCGGAATTCTTTCGATGTTCGGAATCGTAGCACTTTCCGGGGTAGTTGTGAACGATTCACTTATTATGATTGACCTTATCAACCGTGAAAGAGCCAGTGGTATTAAACTTGACCGTGTGATCCGAGACTGCGCTACTCGAAGGTTTCGTCCCATTATGCTGACAACACTAACAACTTTTTTCGGCCTGGTCCCGATGATGCTCGAACGGAGTCTGCAGGCAAGGTTTCTTATTCCTATGGCCATTAGCCTTGCCTTCGGAGTAATGTTCGCAACTCTAATAACACTTTTCCTCGTGCCCTCGTTATATATGATTCTCGAAGACATTAAATCGCGCTTCCATTCTGTAAGTGATTTAGAATCAGATAGTTAACAACTCCCCGCCTGCTGAAACAAAATTTTGACCATTTCCAAAATTTTTCTGGTCAAACCACTTGTAAAAGTGGATAATGATTTTGGTTACATTTATTTAAGATGAAGGGGTGAGAAAGATGGATACGACTACAAATTATAAGCCCAAAATTGAAATTGCCGTCGACCCGGATAGTCTTGCGCATAGAAGTGTGGAGCTTTTTATTACTCACGCACAAAAAGCAATAAAAAAGAAGAATATGTTCTACGTAGCGATATCCGGAGGGCAGACACCTAAACACTTTTTTGAATTGCTCGGCGAAGAGCCACAGGCAAAAGCTTTGCCCTGGGGCAAAATACAGTTGTTCTGGGTCGATGAGAGAATAGTTAAGCCCGATTCCCAATGGAGCAATTATAAACTCGCCGCCGACACTTTCTTAACCAAGGTCCCCATCCCCAAAAAGAATATTCATCGGATTCCAACCGAAGAGAGTGATTTCAATGTCGCGGTTCGTTCCTACGAGCAAATCATTCGGGAGGCTTTCTCTCTGAAAGAAAATCAAGTCCCTCAGTTCGACCTGATCATACTTGGTATGGGTCCCGATGGACATACCGGCTCAATGTTTCCCAATAGCTATGCCTGCTTTGACACCAAAGATTTGGCGTGTGTCGTCTACGTCCTGGACGAGAAACTTAACAGGATAACACTCACGCATCCGGTTTTATGTGCCGCTTCTCAGTTGGTCGTATTGGTTTCCGGGAAAGAAAAAACCAAAATCTTGAAAGAGGTGTTGACCAGCGAGCCGGACGAGGTAAGGTATCCCATTCATTCCCTTTGGCCTGCTCTTGATAAGGTCACCTGGCTGGTTGACAGGGATGCGGCAAAACTTCTCTAACCGGCTTTATTACCGGCGCCCGCAAAAGACAGGTTTTTAACTTTTTCCGCCACAATCCACTAAGGGATGATTAATCTTGTTCCCGCTTTGACTTTGCTTGCGTCTTTTATAATATCGCTATTGGCGCTATAAATCTTTCGCCATTCGCTCGGGTTGCCATAATATTGATATGAAATACTGGAAAGGGTTTCGCCCCTTTCTATGATGTGAAATCTGACGCTCTTGCCTGTTTGTTGTTCTCCAGCCGGACTCCTCGTAACCGCCAGAGGTATAACCTGCTCGGAAGTTGCTCCGGCATTTTCCGACCCAGCCGAGATTAGAGCCTCTCGACCGGTTGCAGAATCCCGATTTTGCATTCTTGCATTTGTACTTAGACCGGGCCTGGTCGCAAGCCATATTGCAGCCGCTGCGGTCAGTATCAAACCCAAAACTATTCCTGTCTTAAAATCTTTCTGCATTTAAAAAGTATAGTGTTTGTTTTTTCTTTTTTTCCGTCCGTTATTTTCCCTGTTGCCTCTTTGCCTTTTCACTTCTGCGTTTTGCTCCAATCAGCAATATTGGCGACGCTATTGCAATTGAAGAATACGTACCCACGATTACGCCGAAACCAATTGCGAAGGTAAAGCCTCTCAGGGCCTGGCCCCCGAAAATATACATAATCAGCACAACTATAAACGTTGTGAAAGATGTCAAAAGCGTCCTCGAAAGTGTTTGGTTAATGCTGTCGTTAACTATCTGGGGACGAAGCTGCCCCTTCCGGCGATTTTCACGGATACGATCGAAAATAACAATCGTATCGTTAAGGGAGTATCCGATAATTGTCAAAAAAGCGGCTATTATCGGCAGGTTGATTTTAAAATCTCCGATTAAAAGCGCTCTGCCAATCGGTGTCCCTGCGATATAAGTGCAGGCGGTAACAGCCCCGAGCGTAATGGATACAT
>CAZIKS010000150.1:0-9013 GCA_964539795.1 uncultured Pirellulales bacterium | reverse complement strand
CTCATATCTTGTACACCACAAAAGCAAAAGAGCCCAGGGACCTTATATCAGGGTCAATTGTGCAGCATTAAATGACTCTCTTCTTGAAAGCGAACTGTTCGGCCACGAGAAAGGAGCCTTTACCGGCGCCTACTTTCAGCGCAAAGGACGTTTCGAAATGGCTCACGGCGGAACTCTGCTTTTGGACGAAATCACCGAAACGCCCCCGAAATTTCAAGCTAAACTCTTGCGAGTAATTGAGCAACAGGATTTCGAACGTGTCGGAGGAGAGAAAAAAGTCAGGGTAGACGTTCGAATAATAAGTACTACTAATAAGGATTTGCTAAATGAGGTCACACAAGGTCGGTTCCGCCTTGACCTTTACTATCGACTAAGCGGTGTAAGACTGATTATCGCACCTCTTAGGCAGCGCACCGAAGATATGCCTGAACTTGTATGGCATTTTATAAATCTCTATGCGCGCCAAGTCCAGCGACGTATTACCAGGCTGGACCCGGTAATGATGGATATTTTTGCCAAATATCATTGGCCCGGCAATGTCAGGCAATTACGAAATGTTGTGTTAGCATCGTTGATTTTAGGAGTCGGCCCGACTCTGTCGTTAGCTGATGTCTCGTGGCTTTTTGATGGCGTGCCTCAAACGCCCCAAATTGCACCTACTGACCGAGAAAAACCACAGCCGCTCGTGGAAAGAGTAGATAGTAAAGAAACAGATAGTGATACAGAAGAACCATGTATAGGGCGATATTCCATAAACGGTAATTCGGGGTTGGGTGGAATACCACTTACACAAATAGAACGGAGGGCAATTTTGGACACCATGCACCAAACAGCAGGCAATCAGACAAAAGCTGCAAAGGTACTGGGCATCAGTGACCGTACCTTGCGAGGCAAACTGCGTCAATACCGACAGCAGGAAACTCTCCAGTTAAGCAGATAATAATATTCTTATAAAGAATAAGTGAGGCAAAGGCAAAAAATGGCAGATGAAGATGACGTGAAAAAACAGAAAGACGCACAGGAAGATGTAAAGGCAGAAAGTGACAACAAGTCACAAAAAACCAGCAAAATCGGCAGTCTTTTGCCGTGGATAATAATGGCTGTTATTATAATTGCTTGCGCCGGTACCGGTTTTGCTATCGGCCGTTTATTCGCAGGTTCTGAATCAGTTGAAACCGCCGGTTCCGCCGAACAGAACCAGCCAACTCAGGCAGATGAACTAAGAGACGGTTATTCAAAGAAAGACTCGCAGAAAAACTGGTATTACGATAAGTTAGAGCCTGTCATCGCAAATCTTGATGAACCTGGTGTAACACGCTATGTTCGGGTGTTTTTAACATTGGAGGTCGACTCTGAAATCGACCAGAAAAAAGGTATCGCTTTTATCGATAGTAAAAAGCCTCTCTTGAAAAACTGGCTTGCAATTTATTTAGCCAGCCTTGCCCTCGAAGATATCAGAGGTGACAGGAACCTAAAACGTATTCAATCACAGATAAGAGATGCTTTTAATGAAAAGCTTTTCTCTGATTCCAAACCTCAAATCAAAAATATTCTTTTTAAGGAATTCGCCGTACAATGACCAAGACCCTTAATAGCAATTTGAGCCGAGAGAAAATACAACAGCTTCTGGCCGCTGTCGGTTCCCGGAAAACAGAGGACGATACACAAATAGAGGTTACCGAGTATGACTGGCACCAGCCTCACTGCTTTAGTAACGATGAACTCGAAAAACTTGGCAATTTCACAGAAAAAATAGCTTCAGCGATAGCTGAAAAAATTGCTGAACTTTACAACAGCAATTTCGAGGTGACGGTCACTTCGACCACACAGCACTTCGCTAAGGAATTGCTTGAACAAATCCAGAATAATAATCAAAATGATTATTACCTGTCTTTCGGAACCGAGCAGGATTGTCCCTGTGGATACCTCAGCATACCCAGCCAAACCGCCATCGACTTGGTAACACAATTGCTTGGAGATGCCAAATCAGAAGAAGACACGGACAGAACTTTCTCAGAATTGGAAGAATCGCTCTTATTGGATATCTTATCAAGAACCATCAGGGCATTTTCAAACTTTGATAGTAGTTATGACTTCCTGCCGGCCAAAAGTATTGTAAAAGAACAGTTGCCTTTTGAAATGCAAGGCATAGAGGAACTGTGCAAGATTACTTTTGGCATTGCTAAAACCGACTCGGAAAACAGCCTCGAAATCCATATGTTGATATTTTGCGACAAACTTCAAGTCGCTGTAGAAAAAAAACCCAACACCGACGCTCAATTTTCTTCTCAGGATATTTCAAATGCAATCCTTCAGCATTTGCACAAAATGTCGCTTTGGGTTACAGGTCAATTGGCTTCTACACACTTAACTTTCGAGCAAATAACAAGTCTTATGCCCGACGATATACTGTTACTTGATAAAAAAATCGATGAGTCGATTGAGTTAATTATTCAAAACAAACCTGTCTTTCGCGGCCGGCCCGTGAAATCAGCCGGAAACTACGCCGTGGCAATTACGGAAATTAACAACGAATAGTGGATATGGTGTTTGCTAAACATCATAAATTATAGACATTTGAATTAAAAGGAAACAAAAATATGGCAGATACAGCTGTAGAGGAAAAAACTGAACAACAGCAGCAAAACGCCGCCGAACAAGAGGATTCAAAAACACAGGCACAATCTGTTGAGTTCCCGGAAGCTGCTGACACCGGTGCTGCAGGTGCGGGTGGAAGCATCGACATTTTACTGGATATGAATATACCTGTCACCGTCGTAATTGGCAATAAAGAGATGACTGTCCGACGGCTTTTACAACTCGGACCAGGCTCGGTATTGCCGCTGGATAAATCTATTGAGGAACCGGCGGATTTATACCTGAAAGATACTATGTTTGCCACTGGAACTATAGTGGTAGTGGATGGACGTTTTGCCGTAAAAATGAAAGAGATTCTCGGCCTTGGCAATCATCCCCAAAGCCCTGCTCAAACCTGATAAGCCAGGTACAAAAGCAGAGATAGAGCAAAAGGTTAAATAATGGCGGTTTCTCGTAATACAACTTCAACTGCGTCAGAATTGCAAAGTATGCCACTGGCTTCTCGTAGTAATATTGTTTTAGCTGTGGGTATGGTGACGGTTCTTGCCACACTGTTAATCCGTCTGCCGACGCCTTTGCTGGATATACTTTTAGCCTGCAGCATATCCTTGTCGATAGCCGTTTTAATAATCACCCTATCATCAAAAGAGGCTCTTGAATTATCTACTTTCCCTTCGCTGCTTCTTTTTGTAACGTTGTTTCGTCTTTCTCTCAATGTTGCCTCGACCAGGTTGATACTTCTGCAGGGCAATGCCGGAAGAATTATTCAGACCTTTGGTGATTTTGTTGCCGGTGGCAGCTTCGTCGTGGGCATAGTAATCTTCTTAATACTTTTTGTCATACAATTTATAGTGGTTACTAAAGGAGCCGAGAGAATAAGCGAAGTTGCCGCTCGTTTCACCCTTGATGCTATGCCAGGCAAGCAAATGGCAATTGACGCAGACCTTAACGCAGGAGCTATTACCGAGGCACAGGCCAACGAACGCAGAACCAAAATTGTCAAGGAAAGCGAATTTTATGGTGCAATGGATGGTGCCAGCAAGTTCATTCGCGGTGACGCCAAGGCTGGAATCATAATCACCGCCGTTAACATAATTGGCGGAATAATGATGGGGTATTCACACGGTATGACTGTCGCCACTGCCATAAAAACCTACTCCATTCTTTCCATTGGAGATGGACTTGTAAGTCAGATACCATCGATGATAATCTCCATAAGTTCGGGCTTCCTCGTAACTAAAATATCTTCACAACGTACTCTCAGTCATGACCTTTCACGACAGTTTCTAAAAACAGGCCAGCCCCTGTTAATCGCCTCTGCTATCATCGCTGCAATGGCGCTTGTACCAGGTCTGCCGGCGGTACCTTTCTTATTGCTTGGTGGCTCTGTCGCTTTAATTGGCAGAACTGCCGTTAAATTTGAAAAAGCCCAAAATAAGAAAGCCGAAACTCCGTCAACCCAACAGACAAAAGAGGAGAAACAACCGGTTGAAGAAATGTTGGATATCGATAGAATTTCTGTAAATGTTGGGGTGCGATTAATTAGTATGGTTGACCCTCGCAAAAACAGCACTATCTTCGACCGTATTGGAGCATTGAGAAGAAAATATGCCCAGCAGCTCGGAATAATTATACCGCTTGTACGTATACGGGACAATATCTCACTCGAACCTACTGTTTATGAGATTAGAATAGCGGAGATGCCGATAGCAAAGGGACAATTGGAACCCGATATGTTTTTGGCGATGGATTCTGGCAATGTCCGGGCCAAAGTTGCCGGGCGCCAAACTACAGAGCCTGTTTATGGCCTGCCCGCACTATGGATTACTCCGGAGGATAAGGAAAAAGCTGAAATAAGCGGATATGTTGTTATCGATCCGGAATCCGTCTTTATCACACACTTGTCAGAAACTCTGAAAAGGCATGCCGAGGAATTGCTGACGCGGGAAGACGTCCAAATACTCGTTGACAGGCTTCGCAAGACCCAGCCGTCATTGGTCGGAGAAGTTCTCGGTGAGCTTGTACCTATAGGAACTCTTCAACGCGTACTTAGAAACCTTTTGAAGGATGGAATACCGATTCGTGAACTAACCACCATACTTGAATCGCTGGGAGAACACGCTTCAAAGACCAAGAATATCATCATCTTGACAGAGATGGTTCGAAAATCATTAAAAAGAACTATTACCGAGCAGCACAAAGACCAGACCGGCAAAATTTCAGCCATGACCCTGGAACCGGCTCTTGAGCATCAGATGGCCTCAACTTTGAAACAGGACGCAGAGGAAATAACTCTAAACTTGCCGGCTGAGATGGCAATGAATCTCAGTAAAAAAATCGCACAACTCTGGAAGGAAGCTATGGACAAAGGTCATGAAAAAATTGTTTTACTGTGTGATTCGAGATTACGGGCGCCTTTGGCTGCGATGTTGTCGCGAACGGTGCCGCCCCTATCGGTCGTGGCCTATGACGAAATTGTGCTTGGAACAGAAGTCGAACCGATTGAGGCTGTATCCATTCAGCAAACTGGTTTGACCGAGCCCAAAGAACAGGAGCTTGTTGGAACTTCAATTTGAAAAATGTAAATTAAAAACTGGAAATTGGTTATGCCATTACATGTTCGGTCAATAGCTGTAAAAATTGCTGTGATGTCTTTTTTCAGCTTGAGCATAATAGGCTGGTTTAGTGGTCTTTCGCCGTTTACCTGCTGTAAAAGAGCCTTGACCGGAACATTTATTGCGTACATAGCAACCGGATTGTTTGTAAAAGCTATTAATGCCATTCTGATAAGCGCAATGATTACAAAGCAGATGAATCAACAAAGGGAAAAAAAGAATGATGCTGGAAACTAAAAAGATTTCCAAATCCCGACCTGTAGGGATTAAAGGCAGTCAAAAGCATCTAACAACCATTGCCACACGCGCATATGCCGGCCAGAAAAAAAAGTCCATTGAGAATGAACGCATAGCCAACTATTTGCCTATGGTCCAAAAAATAGTTCAGAGGGTGGTAAAATATCTCAAACCTCCCTTATCATTTGAAGATTTGGTCTCCGCAGGAACCATCGGTCTGGTCAAAGCCGCCCGAGATTACGACCCTTCGCACCAGGCTGAGTTCAAAACGTATGCATATATAAGAATCAAGGGGGCCATTCTCGATGAGCTAAGAGGCTGGTCATTTGTCCCTGCAAATGTCAACAAGCAAATTCAAAAGACCATGCAGTTCGGCCTGGAAATTACAGAGCAAACAGGTTCGGCACCTACTGACGAAGAATTAGCCGGGAAACTTGGAATAACAATTGAAAAGTTACATCAAACATTTGAAAGTGCGCGTGCACGCCATTTCCTCTCTATCGATGGATTTGGAGACCAGTCCCCTGCACTGGGCACTCTATTAGCCGCCGCTGACTCGGTCAAACCCGATGAGTGCCTTGAACAAGCTGAGTTGATAGATAAGCTGACCGAAGCTATCCAGCAGCTCAGTGAAAAAAAACGACAGATTATTTTACTTTATTATCAGCAGCATTTGACAATGAAACAGATTGCTGAAGTCTTTAATATTACAGAACCGCGTGTCAGTCAACTGCACGCGAGTGCTCTATTTAACTTGTCTGTAAAATTGAGGCAATGGAAAGATGACAGATAATAATATCATAAAACCGGTGAAAGGACTCCAAAATATCGGGGCATTGAATCCTATACAAGAACGCAACAAAAGAAAGCAAAATCAGAAACAAAAAGAACAAGGCAATGAATATACAGATCACGATGAGGCCATACTAAGCGAGTTAACTAACGAACAGAAATTAGACGACGAAATTACCGAAGATAACAAAGAACGCAATTTCGATAGTGCCGGAATTGACTATTGTGCATAACCAAAAAGACACTGGGAAAAAAAGTTATACACTATTTATGAGGACGTTAAATGGACAAAGCTCGGGGACGCATTCTAAAAAGTAACGATGTTCAACTTCAAGGCCAATTTCTGCTTGATATGGCTCATATCAGCACCAAAGCGACAAAAAGTCAAAATTCGTCCTTGGCTGCACCGCAGGTACGCATCGTTGAAAAACGTTCTGAGTTCGCTGTTATAGAAATAACCTGCTCCTGTGGCACAAAAACAAACTTAAAATGTGAATATGTTGAGGTTGAGCAAGTAACCACTGATGAACAAGCAGCCGCTGTTGAACAGACAGCTGCTGCTCAATAATGTTAAGCTAAATTTTAAATTGGAGAAAAGAACAATGCAAACTAACAAAAATCTCATATTTTTACTAATTATGTTTCCTGCATTATCGGGATTAATGTTTTTTACGAGTTGCTCAACTCCTGAAGGACCTATAAAGGTTGTTCTTCCATCTATTGGGCCTCCTGAAAAACCACTGAACAATGCAATTGAAAACAGATTCCAACAATCCTCTCCACAGGGACCAACTGCAGTGGAAACAGCCATAGAATTGTCAAAAAAACACTCTCAGCTATCTGAGAAAATGTTTATCCTGCGGCAGGAAAAGCAAGACCTCCTTACAGAGAATGGCCTTCTCAAAGACCAACTTACCACCTATAAGGCCCAATTACAACAGACACAAACCGAATTAACCGAGGCAAACGACCTGTTGATTGAAATGCGCATTGAATTAAATAACTGGAAAGTCAACGTTACCGGCTTCCAGGATGAAATGCGCAAAGCAGATACAGCCCAGCTTGACGCACTGCTTAAGATATTTGAAATGCTCGGTGGAGAGATCCAGACAGAGCTGGACCAAGCCCAGGATGCAGTTTCAGGCAAAATACACTCTAATCAACCTGAACAGGCTAAAACATAGAAAATTCAAACTTTATCCTTAGGTGAAAGTAATGATTAGTTCAAAAAAAGCCTTATTATGTTGTGCGTTTTGTGTTTTATGCTTCACCGTTATGTTATTTTTGCCGGTTTTTTTATCAGGCTGCAACGTATACAATGAGGCTCCGCCGGGCAGTTACACCCAGTATTATTCGAATCCAACCAAGAAATTAGGCAAAATAGGCAGAATGGCTATTATTGAGCTGAAGAATAATTCGAGTTATCCTGCAATTTCCGAAGATGTATCCAAATCGCTATTCCAGACACTGCAAAAGAAACAGGTTTTTGGTTTAACTGTAGTTCATCAAAACGACCCGCAATGGCGCAGTTTACAGGTTGACATAGATTCAGCATATACACTTGAACAGCTCGTATCCGTCCAAAAAACGCTAAAATGCGATGCGCTACTGGTCGGGACAGTGACCGAATACCAGCCGTATCCTCATATGATTATGGGATTGCAGTTGAAAATGGTTGATTTGAAGGACGGGGAGCTAATCTGGGCCCTTGAGCAAATCTGGGATAGCGCCGATAAAACAACGGAATATCGCATAAAAAACTACTTTAAGATCCAGATGCGGTCAGGGTTTGCGCCATTAAAGGAAGATTTGGTGGCTGTTAGTCCGCTGAGGTTTATAGATTTTGTGTGCTATGAGGTGGGTGAGACGATAGAACCTTAATTATCAGGTTAAAAACGCGGAAATTGGACTGCAGATAGGGGAAAAAAGAAAAAGGAGTGAAGAAATGTTGGAGGAGAAAATGAAGTTTAAAAAAGCTCATAATCAGGGCAAAAAAGCTGATTATTAGGCTTTTAGAGGGTGAAGAGTGAGGGAAAAAGTGTAAAAGAAAGTCAAAAATGAGACAAAAAGTTCTCAGATAAGCAGGAAAACAGCGAAATTATTTTAAAAACAGGCTAAAAAAAGAACACAAATCGTTATGAATAGGCCGGAAATATGGAAAACGAGGCTAAAAAAGAGTTTGAAAATGTAAGAAAAGAACGTAAAGTCGAAAGATATCGTCTAAAAAGAGCGCCGACTTTAATAAAAAATTGACAAAAAGTTAAAAAAAACGAAAAAAAGTTTAAAGTTTTAACAAAAAGACCCGAAAAGGAGTGTAGATAAGGCTTTTTTACACTGTAAGAGAAAAATGATAGATAAAATAAATATCCAACCAATTCCAGAGCTACCAGCCAAGCCGACGACGAAACAGCCGGAATCAAACGAGACTACCAGCAGTACAGACGACGCATCGCTGGAGGTGAATTACGAATCGCTGATAAAAAAGGCAATGGAGATTCCCGAATCTGATGCGACGGAAGTTGAGACGGCAAAAGAACTTATTGCTTCGGGTGAGCTGGAAAGCATCGACAATATCCGTAGGGCTGCGAAAGATATTATAGAATTTGGGGTTTAGAGAATAAGATAAAAGATTCATAAAAAAAGCTGCAGGCCAAGGACGGCCGATACCAGAGGCTAAACGGATTTTATAAACTCGGCGAGGCATGTTGTATCACTGACCCCCCTACTCATCCTCGCCGTTTTTTTGTTTTAAAGGGGGCTTGTTTTTGGGT
>CAZIKS010000149.1:0-9019 GCA_964539795.1 uncultured Pirellulales bacterium | reverse complement strand
CCCATTACTTTATATATCGGAGGGCTATTTTTACCTACAAACTACAGATGCACCCCTGGACGCCGAATACAAGATAATATCAAAACTGCCGAATGATTCCTCAGATACCACTCCTAACCAGCATCAACAGGACGTGACTTAAAAATATTATAAAATCTATTGAAACCACCCAATAATAAAGTATATATATACACCGGTATCTGTGCCTTATAAAAATATTAATTCCGGCCTGCCGGGAAAAACCTTTTTGGAAAGGACAGAAAATGGGTAGCGAAGAAAAATCTCCAAATTTTTTTGATAGTCTTCTTTTTCCGAAAATTTTCCAGACTTTTAAATTGGCTGTTAGACCGTCAAAATTGATAATTGCATTTCTTGCGATAGCTGTTATATGCTTGGCTGGCTCCATTATGGACCTCAGTAAAACCGTTGTCACTGCAGCAAACGGCGATACCGAATTGCAGGCCTATCTTTCTGATTCCGCGCGGGTGCAGCAATTCATCACAGCAAACAAGGAAACACAACAGTTCAGGGGCGTATTTTCTACACTTTGGCAATTCGGCGCAGAAAAGTTTCACGGCATATTAATCTCACTATCCGACTTGAATATCCCAGGCATAAAGGCCAACGTTAATGAATATATCAAAGCCATAGCGTGGGCTTTCAAACACCACATAACGTATTGCATTATTTTCGGCCTGATAAAACTTGCTGTTATAGCTCTTGCCGGCGGTGCGGTTTGTCGCATTGCAGCGCTGGAATTTGCAAGAGATGAAAAACCGGGCATCACCGAGGCATTAAGATTCGGAAGAAAAAACTTCTTTAATTTTTTTGCTGCTCCTTTGTTCCCTGTTGTATTAATCATTCTCGTGGGGCTTTTCATTGTTCTCCTCGGTGTAATATGTAATTTGTGGTGGTTTGGCGAACTGATAGCGGGAATTTGTATACCGTTTGCTTTGATAGGAGGGGCGCTGATTGCGATTGTTTTGATAGGAACCATTGCCGGTTTTGGCTTGATGTTTCCTGCTGTAGCCTATGATGGTTCAGACTTTTTTGATGCTATGGGGCGGGCATGGCACTATGTATTTAAAAAACCCTGGTGGATGGTATTTTATACTGCGATAGCGGCTGTTTATGGGGCTGTTTGTTATATGTTTGTTCGCTTTTTTGCTTTTATAATGTTATTGGTTGCTCACAAGTCTTTGCAGATTGGAGTTTGGACAGACAGCACCAGTAACCAGGCCGATAAGCTCAGAGCAATTTGGCCGGAACCAAATTTTATGGACCTTGCTGGTTCATCAGCCGTGACGCAAACTAACTGGTCAGAATCAACGGCCGCTTTTCTGGTGAATTTATACTTATTGGTTGTCATCGGATTAGTTGTTTCTTTCATAATAAGCTTTTATTTTTCTGCCAACACTATAATCTATGCCATTTTACGTAACAAAGTTGACGGAACCGGTCTTGAGGATATTTACACAGGTTTTGATGAGGCCGACACAGGGTCGACCGTTGACGAAACCGTTTCCAAAGAATCAAAGTCCAAGACGGAAAACGAAACACAGACACAGTAGATGTACTTATCGGACATCCCTCAATCGGAACCTGATATCATTCAGTTCTAAAGCCGATACTATATGGCCTGTATCAACAGTAGAAGAATAATTCAGGTATTACAATATCAACGTCAATCCGGATGACGTTTGGAGTTGTCGGCCGATTGGTCCGCCGTAATGTCTTGACAGACTCCTAACTTCTTTTTAGAATTCAGTTTGTGATTAATTGCCTGCCCTAAATGTGGCGATAAAAGAATATGCCTGACTCGGATAAACAGTTAGAAAAGGAAAATCAAATCTCCCCGGAAGTTTTAACACCCCCCGCTATGCTGCTTAAACTTCGTAAACCTCTGATAATACTTGCCCACGTTATTGTTTTCGCCGGTTCTTTAATGATGTCATTTCTGCTGGCAAACAATATGCAGTTCAGACGTGAATGGCTTGTGGACCAGTATCCACTTTTGTTGTTGTGCTTTATTATCATAAAGCTGTTTGTATTCGGGTTTTTCAAGCAGTATCGAGGTTGGTGGCGATATGTTGGTATTTCAGACCTTATCGGGATATTGCAGGCATCACTTGTCAGCACACTGCTGATAGTAATCCTCTGGGTGGTATTTTTATATACGCCTTTCCGTCAGGACTTCCCGAGCATAACTTTTGTTGGGCAAAGTGTATTTATGCTCGATATGTTTGCGACGATTTTGTTGCTGGCGGGCTTGAGGATGATGATACGGCTATACCATGAAGAGTATAGGGCTGTCGAACGAGGGCCGTTGAAGCGATTTCTAATAATTGGAGCCGGAAATGCCGGTGAGGCACTGCTGAGGGAAATTCACCGTATGCCTGTTGCTCAATACGAGGTCGTCGGTTTTGTCGATGACGACCCTGTAAAGCAGGGTATCAATATCCACGGAATTCCGGTACTTGGAAATGTTGAGCTACTGCCTGAAATCTGCAAGCAGCGCAGCATTGAGGAAGTTGCAATTGCAATGCCTTCGGCCAGCCACCAGCAGCTAAGGCGCGTTATCAGGGTGTGCGAGGGTACCAAGGTTCGGTTCCGAACTGTTCCGTCAATCACTGACATTGCTTCAGGCAGATACCGCGTTTCGCAGATTAGAGACGTCGATATTAACGACCTGCTTGGCAGAGAAACTGTTAACCTTGACCTTGATTCAATAGAAGCTTTCACCAGGGACAAAGCAACACTCGTTACAGGTGCCGGAGGCTCCATCGGCTCGGAAATGTGCAGACAGTTATGTAATTTTGGCCCAAGGCTGCTTTTGCTTATAGAGCAGGCTGAAAACCCACTCTTTCATATAGAAAGGGAATTGAACAGGCAGTTTCCAAACGTCTCTGTGAAAGCGGTTATTTGCAATATTTGCGACAAAATACGAGTTGAGGAAATCTTCGAAAGGTACAGGCCGCAGGTGGTTATTCACGCCGCAGCTCATAAACACGTTCCCTTAATGGAAACAAACCCGGGGGAATCCGTCAAAAATAATGTTGTCGGCACGCAGACTGTTGCAGACGCCGCCGACCGTTACAACTGCTTAAACTTTGTTATGATTAGCACAGACAAAGCCGTTAACCCTACCTCACTTATGGGCTCATCAAAGCGAATTGCTGAAATGTATATCCAGGACTTGAACAGAACCAGCAAGACCCATTTTGTAACTGTCAGGTTCGGTAATGTTCTTGGATCTAACGGCTCGGTTGTACCTATCTTCAAAAAACAAATCGCTCAGGGCGGGCCTGTTACAGTTACACACCCCCAAATGAAGCGGTATTTTATGACTATTCCCGAAGCAAGCCAATTGGTTCTGCAGGCCGCAACAATGGGAAAAGGCGGAGAAATCTTCGTACTTGATATGGGAGAACCGGTCAAGATTGTGGATTTGGCTAGGGAACTCATTATCCTTAGCGGCTTTAGACCGGAAGAAGATATTGAAATAGAATTCATGGGGGTCAGGCCGGGAGAGAAACTCTTTGAAGAACTCTCAATTAAAGGTGAGGACATGCAGCCGACAAGGCACTCCAAGATTGGTATCTGGAAGAATATTCCGATGGACCGCGATAAACTCCGTGCCGGTATAAATGAGCTGGTAACCGTCGCACAAAAGCAGGACTATAAAGAAATAGTTGAGAAAATAAAAGAGCTTGTTCCGGAATACATAGGGGCTGATAATAATTCTTAAATCTACAGCACTTCTGTGAAAGTTAAAAAAAACTATTGTGGATTAACGCAGATAAAAAAAACAATACCACAGACCAGGCTTTAAAAAGAAAAAATGTTTATCCTTAAAAAAACTGGAACAGCTTCGCATTAGAATTTAACCAGAGAGCCATGCGCTAAAATACGAAAACATCACATGCTCTGTGTCGATTCGCTGTCAAATTTAATATTGACAAATAAGTTGTTAAGGGTATCAGGTTTTCTGGTAGTACGGGATTATTAGTATCGGCGTCCACCACCGCCACCACGGCTACTGCCGCCACGGCCCCGGCTGCCGCCGCGACCACCACCGCCGCCGCGACCACCACCAAAACCACCACCTCTGCTGTCACGGCGGTTCGTTTTCGGGCGGGCTTCATTGACATTCACAGCGCGTCCCATCAAGTCCTTGCCATTCATCTCTTCGATAGCCTTTTGTCCTTCACTCTTGGAGGGCATTTCCACGAATCCGAACCCTCTCGATTCGCCGCTGAATTTGTCCTTTATTATGTTGACAGATTCAACTTGGCCAAAACTTTCAAAAGCTTGGCGCAGATCATCCTCAGTTGCCTGGTTCGACAGATTTCCCACATAAATATTCATCTTGATTTCCTTCTTTAAAACCTTAAACTCTACTTCAATTACCTATTCCAGCATTTCGGCTATCACTGTTAACCGCACTGCTACTGCCATACTTTCTTCAACTAAAATCCTTACCAGGCGTCTTTAAGAAAGATTATTTGCCCTCTAACTAAAATTCCTGGACTTTTCCACATGTTTAGCCGAAGTTGCACGAATTATAAGAAGAAGTGATGTTTCTGGCAAGTGCAAAATGTGAAAAAAAAGAAATTAAAAATATTTTTTATCACTTATGACATAGCTTCTATTTGAAAGTAAATCGCTGATTGGCGGTTTTTTGGCACAAGAAGTGGCCGAATGCAGGTTTTAAGCTCTCAGCACTGTTTTCTAAAGCTGCAAAACCATATCTTTACAACCCGATATTGCGCGCCTTTCCATTTACACTTTTGCTCATTTGCATTACAAACATAGTAAGTTCGGCTGCACTTATTGACTTTACAGGTTTGTAATTATATAGTGTTCGCAAATTTCACAACACAAAAGTATTTTGGTAATCTATGGGATAGTCCATATGAAATCAGATGTATTTTTTATTAGAGCTGACATCCGGGAAGGCGAGGAAAAGATTTCGCAAAAAGCTCGCAGGCTTTTTAAGTCACAGAATTTTTCAAACTGCTTCAAAGAGGGCGATTTCACTGCCGTCAAAGTCCACGTGGGTGAGCCGCCGAACAATACATACCTCAGACCCGGATGCATTAAAGGACTTATCAAAGAGCTTCTTGCCTTAAAGACAAAACCTTTTCTTACTGATACCGGCACCTTGTATACCGGCCGAAGGCATAATGCAATTGACCATGCTGTTTTGGCTACCGAGCATGGCTTTGACGTTGCTGGCTTGGGAATTCCCTTTATTGCTCCTGACGGACTCTTTGGCACGGCTGAGACGGCTGTTAAAATCGATGGCCAGTTGAATAAGGAAGTATTTATTGCTTCTGACATTGTTAGATGTCAGTCTGTCCTTTCTATCGCACACATGACCGGACACATCGCTGCGTGTGCCGCTGCAACTTTAAAAACACTCGGAATGGGCTGTACCAGCAGAAAGGCAAAAATGAGGCAGCACTCTTCCATAAAACCCCAGGTCAAAAAAAATTGCACCGCCTGTGGAGAATGCATTAAACACTGTCCCGCTGACGCCATTACTATGGATGACGTCAGGGCTCACATTGACCGGGACAAATGCATTGGTTGTGCTGAGTGTCTGGCTGTCTGCAGATTTGATGCCGTTAAATATGACTGGGGAGCTGAAGATAAGATTTTGCAGAAGAACATTGCCGAGCATGCCCTCGGGGTGGTTAAGGGCAAGCAGGGCCGGATGGCATTCTTTAATTTTCTCATATCTGTTACCGACGAGTGCGACTGCATGGACAGGAAAAATATGCCCCTGATAGTCGATGACATTGGCATATTGGCCGGCCGTGACCCCGTAGCCCTGGATAAGGCCTCGATAGATATGGTCGAAGAGGCAGGGGGTAAAACAATGCCCGAACTTATTGGCAGAAAGATGCTTGCCCCTCGTTACCAGATTGAACACGCTCACCAAATCGGTCTTGGCAGCACCGATTATAACATTATCGAGTTGGACTGATTCTCGCTGATACCCTCTTCACTCACGGATGCAATTTGACAGGCACAGCCGGTCCTTTGAAGATACTCCCCCCGAAGGTTGTAACATAGATTATATCCTCGTTATCGGGGTCAAAAGTCACTCGCTGCATTCTATTGAACGGCAGTTCCATAAAGCCCTCCCAAGTTTTCCCGCTGTCCCTGCTGAGCCACAGTGCCGAATCATTTGGTGCGCTCCAGTCACCGAGCGTCATATAAATCCACCCGGCACGCGATGGATGCAAATAAGCCCCGAAGTGCTGTTTGCCTTTGCGTGCGATTTTAGTCCATTTCAGGCCCCCGTCGGTCGTCCTCCATAGGCCGCCCTGTTCATTTTCCGCATCGGCCGCACCGATATAAATAATCTTGCTGTCAGCCGGGTCAACTGTGAAATCTCTGCCCCACAGCAGTGTGTCGTTGATTTGCGTCCAGCTTTCGCCTCCGTCATTTGATTTATACAATCCAGCGCCTTTGGTCTCGAACGAACCTTTGTCCCTGTAGTACATGCCGGTTACAAGGCAAAAGACGGTGCCGTCTTTGTGCACCTGCACGCGGTAGGCCCGCATATTGTTCGCAGAACCAAGCCCATTGCTCTTTTTTGCCCAGTTGCGCCCGTCATCGGTTGATTTATAAACACCGTTCCCGAAGATTGCCGCATATAGTGTTCGCTTACCTGCCGGGCTTGCCGGGTCCACAACCACCGAGCAGCAAGGGGCTTCCGGTAGACCGTTATTGGACTTTGCCCAGGTCGCCCCGAAATCCCGGCTGACGCCTACCCCGCCGGGATAGTCGGGTCTGTGCCTGCCTAATATCACGTTGCAGTTGGGAATGTCGTGCGTGCCGGAAAATGCCCCCCAGAGTTTGCCCGGTATTTCCGGGTCGAAAGCCAATTCATAACAGGTGTTGCGCCACCTCGTATCGGGAATCTCTACATATCCGCACTTCCACGTTTTGTCGCCGTCCAGCGAACGCGCAAGTCCGGTATCGGTATAGGCGATATAGTGGCGGTTATGCTCAAAGGGGTCGATGTAATAGTGCCAAGTTGAGGTAACCACCAGCCCCGTATTGTAAAAGTCCTTTGGTGGCTTGCCCGAACCCGGAACCGGCCGGGTCTGGCCGTTAAACCAGCTCTCGCCGCCGTTGTGCGTAATATAGCACATTTCATTGTCTGTTTGCATTATCCGGTTCGGCTCCGAAGGCGCAATCGCCGTTCCGTGCGGAGCTCCCTGCCATGCCACGCCAAGATAAGCTGTGAGATAGTTTTGTTCGACGTTATATTTGTCCCCGAAGCGTGGGTCCTGGTAAAAGACAGCCGACCAGCTTTCGCCGGCATTTGTGCTGCGATATACTGTAGCGTGATGCGGTGGAAAAATACCCGTACCGCTGTTGTAGGTATAGACAAAGCGAGGCTCGACATTCGTAGTTAGAATGTCCCAATATTGTGCGATATTACCCTGCGCCCATTGGTCATAGGCCTTGGTATCCTTGTTTATCCCCGGCCCCATAGCCTGTGTCCAGTTTTCGCCGCGGTCGGTGGATCTGTAAATTCCGCCTTTGAAACCGTCAATATCCCTGCTTTGTATAGAGCAGTAAAGAATAACCGTCTTGCTTTTTGCATTCGAACCTCCCGCAAAGCCCTGTATCCGGCTCCAGGGCAGCCCGTCGATTTTTTTCGCCCAGTTGAGACCCCCGTCGTCACTTCGCCAGACGCCGTTTGTTGTAGCGGCAAAGCAGACCCGCTTCGATACGGGGCTGGTCATATCGAAATGAAAACCCAGTACCGTTCCGCTCGGCCCACTGACGGCCTTCCAGTTATGCCCTCCGTCTTGGCTGCGCCTGACACTGCCCCCGGCCCCCACAAGCATCAGGCTTGGCTCTTCAGGGTCATTTGCGATTTGACCTTCCAGCCGCGAACCGATTCCGGCAAACTGCTGCCAGGTTTTGCCCCGGTCGTGTGTAACTCTAATGCTCGTGCCGGCTGCGGCGAAGATTGTATTGATATTTTTAGGATGAAAGCCCGCCTGGCAGCCTTTATAGGAGCCTAACTGTGAATGGTGAATCATCTTCCAGTTGTAACCGCCGTCGTGTGAGAGGTATGCACCGCCCATATCACAGTTGACCATCATCAAATCCGGGTCAATGGGGCTAATAGCGGGATTGTACATCGCCCCGCCCCCGGATAGGCCAATCGGCTGCCACACTTCCTTCGGTTCGGGTTTTAGTCCTGAAGCGGCGTAACAGCCTGCTGTCGTTAAGGTTGCCACAATCAGCAGGGACGCTGCCGAGGCTAAAGCAGCTTGCTTTTTCATTTTCTTTCCTCCTGTTGGTGCTTTCATTTATGCTGTCCTCTTCCGATTAATGCAAAAAAACACATAATAGCTGGTGAAACACAGGCAAGTATGGCAAATAATCGCTGTTTGTCAAACAAAAACAGTGTTTTACGGAGTACGAAAAGAGATTCCCGCCGCCGGCTTTGAAATTGGGTTTTTTTGGCTTTGATTGGGTTTGTTTTTGCGGCGTCCGAGGAGGCGAAAATTGTTGTATAGCTTTGTCAAAACTTGACTTATGTTCATTTGGATATTTGAAAAATTGGGTTTGTTTTGCATAAAAGAGTTCGTAGTTCTTAGTTTGTTTCATAGTTCGTAGTTTGGGATTTGTAGTCATTAAAAGAGTCTCCTACATCTTTATAAGGGGGAGGTAAAAGAGGCCTCCCTATAATTAGAGGAACTTGCGCATTTGATACGAAAATTTTCTCAAACCGCAACGTTGGAATTCGCTTAACAGCTTGTAATTAAAGCAGTAAGAAAATTTTTATTTTTTCCCGAATTTTTCTGTGAGTACTTGCGCGTTTGGTACGATTTTTCGGCGCAACAACGGCGAGTTGAAAGCGGGAAAAAAACGTCAAAAAAGGTGAAAGAAAAAACAAGTTTCGACGAAAAAAGCGGAAAAATTGAAAAAAAAGTCACAAAATGACCAATAGTGTTCGGCACAAGAATTGCTATCCCATTCT
>CAZIKS010000148.1:6482-9129 GCA_964539795.1 uncultured Pirellulales bacterium | reverse complement strand
TCCAATAGGGAAACCACTTGAAACCCGAATAGTGTATTATGGCGGCAAGAATGTAACCAAACTGATTGGAAGGTGGCAGCAAAAGATGTCAACACATTATCGCCTTGCTGCTTTAAC
Source organism: uncultured Pirellulales bacterium (assembly GCA_964539795.1). Classification (GTDB taxonomy): domain Bacteria; phylum Planctomycetota; class Phycisphaerae; order Sedimentisphaerales; family Anaerobacaceae; genus CAZTKW01. The sequence goes on along the minus strand of CAZIKS010000148.1, from coordinate 9,012 downwards.
GCGGGATTCAGTTCGACATTTTAGTCACGGAACCGGGGCAATTTGCACGATGGCGGCCGAGATAGGAAAACCGATCACTGTTTTTGGGTGTGATTCTTTGAAGGAAGGTCGCGTAGGCGGTAGTTTATATTCCGGTTCATGGGCTTATGAAAATCGGGCGCGAACGGAAAACAATCATTCGCTGGATGCAGAACGAATTCTAATTGATATAGTAGCAAAATATTACGGTGTTGAGATAGGGTTTGCATGAAGAAACGATGGGAAGAAATTGCAAAAAGGATTTGCCACAAATTAGATGTTGTCGGGGCCGAGATAGGAGTTGAGCGAGGGGAGACAGCGGCCAGACTTTTAACGCTGCCCTGTATTAAAGATTATTATTGCATCGACGACTGGCGATATGATCCGGTCTATGCGAAAATTGCAAAGCACAAAGACACCGGCCCCGGTTATCACAAGCTGACTTTTTCAATATTTTTACAGCGTGTTTTTCCGTATCCCGGCAAAGTTAGGATTATCACGGGTAAAAGCGCGGATGCTGTGAAAATGTTTGACGATAACTTCTTTGACTTTGTTTTTATAGATGCAACGCATAGTTACGAATGCGTAAAGCAGGACATTATTGATTGGGGTCCGAAAGTAAAATCAGGTGGTTTTTTGTGCGGGCATGATGATGGAGTTCCAAGATTTGCCAGTGTCGAACAGGCGGTTGACGAGATGATTGGAGATCGTGTCGAACTGGGAGATGATTTTACCTGGTTTCATATAGTTCAATAGTTCTTTGACAATTTAATTTATTAACTAGCAAAAGACGGATAGGGCCTCTGATGCATAACAATGGAGGTTTTTTTATTATGGCAGAAGACGGAACAGGCGAAACTGGATCAACCGAAGGACAAGCACTGGATGGAACTGGCGAAAGTCAGACAACCGAAGGCGCACCTGGAGGAAGTGAAGGACAATCGGCTGAAGGACAATCTGGAGGGACAACCCAAGGGACCCCGGCAGAAACCGAAGAATCGTTCTTCGACCCGAATAGTGTGTCGGAAGAATTAATGCCTGCTTACAAAAACATGCAAAGGGCGTTTTCACAGAAAATGGAGTCGCTTAGCGCAAATAGGCAGAAAATTGAGGCTTACGATGCTTTCAGTGCAGACCCGGTTGGCCAGTTGCAGCAATTAGCAAAGCAGTATGGGCTTAACGTATCGAGAGCAGACGCGGCAGCAGAGTTGCAAAAAGGGCAGCAACAGGAGAATTGGGAGCCACAGAGCTGGGACGAGGTTTTAAACCGAGCCGAAAGTCAAGCTTATGATCGAATCAAGCAAGACTTAGGCCCGGTGTTTCAAGAGATTCAAACCATTAAAAAGCAGGGAATTGAGCAGCAGTTGAACGACATTGACCCGACGTGGAGACAGTATGAAGATAAAATGATGGGCAATCTCAAGACACACCCCACACTGGCTGATGATGCAGCGTTACTTTACAAGCTAAGTGTACCCAACGAAGTGGCGGAATCCAGAGCAACACAGAAAGCATTGGCAAAATTGGAAGCAAAGGGCAAAGCGGCGCAGATTTCGGGTTCATCGACAACAACAAAACAACCCAAAACGGGGTTGCCCGATAAAGCTGTTAGTTTTGACGAAGCTGTGAAAATAGCAAAACGCCAGATGGCAGAGGACGGCATAACTCCTTTGGGTCAATAAGGAGTATTATAAATGGCTAATGTAGGAACAACTACAGGCACTCCTTCAAGCAATACTGTTTATTATGATGCGTTACTTTCGACTACCGTTAATGCATATCGCAAGACGATGGTTGATAATATTTTTAAAGATTCAGCCTTTTTGACGTTTTTAAGGCAGAGTGACGCGATCAGAAAACAGGACGGCGGGGAGCGTATCCAAGTGCCTTTGATGTATGGCAAGAATGAAACAATTGAAACGCATGGTGGATATTCAGTTATCGACACCACGCCCCAGGAAGGAATCACATCAGCATTTTACGAATGGGCAGAAATTGCGGGCACCATTTCAATTTCCCGCAAGGAACAACGCCAGAATTCCGGCGAAGGTCGCCTGCTCAATTTGCTCGAAGCCAAGATGAAACAGGCTGAAATGAGCATGAGGGAAAAGCTGAATAGTGATTTGATACTGGGTACGGTTTCCAGTGCAACCTTTGTGCAGGATACCGCCGAAGACGGGTCATATGGCCTTAATCCCCTGGGATATTTTTTCAGAGAAGAGTGCGCGACAGACCCGACAACCAACGATGTTGGCAATATTCCCGGTGACACCTACTCATGGTGGAGACACAGAGTGGCGGATCTTGGCGCTGGTGTTGGTGGTAATGTCACGAACGAGGTTTTTAACTTGAACTGTACGACCTATGCCGGCCTGAAAGTCGGGCTTAGAAGGTTGTACAACTGGTGTTCGAGAGGCAGTGGCGGAAGTCCGAATTTGGGCGTTATGGATCAGGTGAGTTTTGAAACCTATGAGAATGCTTTGGATCAGTCAGTTCGTTACATGAACACCAA
>CAZIKS010000148.1:0-6382 GCA_964539795.1 uncultured Pirellulales bacterium | reverse complement strand
ACGATTTTTCTGATTAACACGAATTTCTATGAGTTATTTATAGATTCAGAAACGGACATTATCACTACTCCGTTTATCGAGCCGGAAAATCAGACCGCCAAAACAGCCAAGATTTTATTTATGGGAAATGCCGGTGTTAGCAATATGCGTAAGCATGGTGTTGGCATGGACATCCTGCAAACAATCGTGGCATAAACGTTAACCTCTTAACAAAACGGGAGAGGGTAGGGGTCTCCGTCAGTCACAAAAGGGAGACTATTTAAATGCTTTTTCAAAGAGTAATAAGAACGGATCCCGAAAAGGTCTTTGTGGTTGTGAAAAACAGTTATTCAACCGCAAGTTTAGCAAACGGCCAAGTTGTTCAATGGGATTTTCTAACGGATGTGGACGGTGTTGGAGTTTCAATACCGTCGGGCATGGCGACCAATCTCGGCAATGCCGTGGCTGGTGTGGCGGTGGAAACAATCGCCCATAATGCCTATGGCCTGGTCCAGGTGTACGGCTATCATGCGGCGGTGCGGGCGCGAGCTAATACCACTGGTGATACTATTGCCCTTGGTACAGATCTCAGACCACCCTTGGCGGCAGGTAGTTTTTGCGCTGAAAGTGCAGACCTGGACGGAACCTTAAACTATCACAGCATGGGCTTCGCGTTATCTATTTGGAGCTCATGGACTACTACAACCATTTTGGCCTTTATCAAGGCACTATAAGGAGATCATCATGTTATTTAGACGGATATCAAGAACAGATCCCGAGAAGGTCTTCGTTGTTGCCAAGAATAGTTATTCATCGGCAAGCCTAACGAATGGCCAGGTTGTTCAATGGGATTTTCTAACAGATGTGGACGGTGTTGGCCTTTCAAGACCGTCCGGTATGGCGACCAACCTCGGCAGCGCCGTAGCTGGTGTAGCCGCTGAAACCATTGCCCATGAAGCGTATGGGTTAATTCAGGTATATGGCTATCATGCTGCAGTTAGGGCACGGGCTTGTACCTCGGATGATGTTATTGCATTGGGTTCTGGTATTAGGCCGCCTTTAGCCGCAGACTTTTTCTGCGCTGAAAGTGCGGATCTGAGTGGAACCTTAAACTATCACTGCATGGGCTTTGCACTAAGTATTTGGAGCTCATGGACAACCACAACCATAAAAGCCTTTATCAAGGCACTATAGGAGATCATTATGTTATTCAAGAGAATATCGAGAAGTGATCCTGAACGGATCTTCGTAGTTGCTATGAACAGCTATTCAACGGCGAGTTTTACAAATGGTCAGGTTGTTGAGTGGGATTTCACGACAGACGTGAACGGTGTCGGCCTTTCAAGACCTGGAGGCATGGCAACTAATTTGGGAAACGCAGTGGCCGGCGTAGCCGCTGAAACAATTGCGTTTAATAGCTACGGACTGATTCAGGTATATGGCTATCATTCGGCAGTACGGGCGAGAGCCTGCACTTCGGGAGATGCTATCGCACTGGGCTCTGGTATTAGACCGGCTTTAGCCGCGAATAAATTTTGTGCTGAAAGTGCGGATCTGAATGGAACCCTGAATTATCATTGCATGGGTTTCGCATTGAGTATCTGGAGTTCGTGGACGACTACAACCATAAAAGCCTTTATCAAGGCGCTATAACATTAACGGGGCGGTTCGCCGCCCCCTTAACTCGGTAGGGGGTAAGAATGAAAACTGTATCAAAAGAAAAATATCATAGGGATGCAAAGTTTGATGATCCAATTGTTAGATGCACCGAATGCCAAGCAATTGTCCACAGAGGGGTAATTGCTGAAACCGGAGGGTGTGACAAGTGCGGAAACCGCAGGGTGAGAAACGTGCTTACGCTTTCCGTAGAGGAAATGGACGAACTTAAAAAGAAAAACGTGGACCCCGTATTTCTCGCTTTGTTCGAGGAAAGTGGGGACGAATGACATACGAACCGAAAAGCGAAATTAGTCCATCACAAGCCGATGATATCATAATGGCCGGAGATGTCCCAAGTGATAGCAAGCCCGGATATCGAATGGTGTCAATGGCTGAACTTCGCAAAATGTATGGTTTATGGATGAATCAAGACAATCTTCACATGCCGATGGCGCAATACCTTGGCATGATGCTGGATGTTGTCAGAGTTATGGTTCATTACAAGGGAGTGCAAACGACAACGCTTCCGCTGGATGCCTGGATATATCAGGAGATTATACACGAGAGAAGGCCAACAGTTATTATTGAAATCGGGAATCAGTGTGGTGGCCAGACTATGTTTCTTCGTGATTGCCTGATGAACAATGATATAGACGATGCCCGGGGGGTTATTGGAATTGATATTCATAGAGTTAGAATGGCACCGAAAGCCTGGGACTGGCCTGATATAAAGTGGATAACCGGCGATGCGTGTAGTCAGAAGGTGTTGAATGAGGTTAAGGACTATATAAAACCAGAAGACAGGGTGATGATTGTCGAGGACAGCAGCCACGAATATGAAAAAACCCTCACTATTTTGCAGAATTTCGGGCCGTTAGTTTCAAAAGATCAGTATTTTTGTATTGAGGATACATTGTTGGGACAATTTATTGAGTTTGGAAAAAAGAAGCCGCGGGCATATGAGGCTGTCGATGAGTTTATGCAAAGTTCTGAGGATTTTGTGGTGGATCGGAATAGAGAGAAGTGGTTTATAACTTTAAACCCGGAAGGTTTTCTTGTGAAAATCAGATAGGAGCGATTATGAAACAGAAAATACTTATAGGAATACCGGCGTATTCCACGGTGTCGGCAGAGACGTTGGAAGACTACATGCGTTTTGCCTATCATCTTGGCAGGCGATATCAAGAGTATGACTTTTTTTTAGGGATAAAATCAAAGTCGGAACAATTTAGGGCAAGGAACGTAATTGTAGAATCTGCCCTTAGTATAGGTTGCGATTGGTTATTAATGTTGGATGATGACCATGTAATCGGTATTACAGACAGCCCCGGAACCCCAGAATCAGGGTGTAGTTCATATGATTTTTTAAAAAAGCTGATAGCCCATGATGTTGATATTGTTGGCCCGCTTTATTACCAGCGGGGTGGGAATGCACGACCTGTTGTAATGGATAACGATGAAACCGGGGAACCGCATTTTATCTCTGATTTGGAACTTGGCAATGGTCTTGAAGAAAGGGCTGTCCAGGGCGGTGGGTGTATGCTGATAAAGATGCGTATATTCGACAAAATAAAACCCCCCTGGTTTGAGCCTGAATTTCAAATGGGAACAGATGTGCAAATTTGCAGGAAGGCCCGAGAAGCCGGGTTTAAGGTTTACAACGATTCAAGCATTGAAATCGGGCACGTTATGAATGAAAGGATTGTTATAACATCTGCAAATAAAGATGCCTTTAAAAAAGATGTCTTGGACGGTGTTTACGCTCCGCAGGAAATGAACTGGAGAGTTGACGGTATTCTTCATAAATACAAATACGATGCCTGCGAATTTCTCGGAATCCGCGAAAATGACATAGAATCTGAATTAAGAAAATTATGGAATAATTACGACATGCAGGCGATTCAATTAGAGTCGGTTCACGGGTTGGGAACACGGGAATATTATCAGCATATGGGACCGGAGCAGCTTGGCCGCCAGGTTTTGCGTCATTTCAATGATGGTTGCAAAGCTACGATGGCATCAATTCTGCAGGAAATAAAACCGGGAACAATGCGCGGCATGGATTTCGGATGCGGTAGTGCGCCGGTTGGATTTGAGCTGGCAAAGCGCGGTGGGTTCATGCACTTTATAGATATTGATGGGGCTCCAGCTTATGAGTTTTTAAAGTGGCGATGCAAGAAATACGGTCTTGAAAACGTGTCTTTCGATTGGCCGAAACCCGGGACTTTGAATTATTGTATATGCCTTGACTCTATCGAGCATCTTCCGCACTGGGAGCATGACGTAAAGAAGATTATCGACCATTTAAAGCCTCGCGGAAACTTAGTAACAAATTTCATGCATTGCGGCGATTATGAAAATAGCGAGCATGTATTCATGGACAAGCCGGCGTTTATGGCATTTATGGTAAAAAATGGAATGAACGTCCATAGCAATGTTGTTTTCGTCAAGGGGGCCAAATGAACCTTGAGGACGTATATGCAAAATACGGCAAAGAGGAAACGAAAAATCTCGCTTATAACTACCCACAATACAACATAGGACGCGGCACATATGGGCGGCTGAAGGTACGGGAACAAAATGATTATGCTGCGTTAAGTGTGGGCGCTTTTTGTTCGTTTGCCGATGGAGTTGAGGTATTTCTGGGTGGCAATCATCGACATGATTGGGTAACAACTTATCCATTTAGTCAGTGTCCTGAAGGCCGTATTGCATACGCGAGAGGGCACGAGATGACAAAGGGAAATGTTGTGATAGGCAACGATGTGTGGGTAGGTGCCAATGTTATGATTCTATCGGGTGTTACAATAGGCGATGGGGTAGTTATAGGTGCCCGATCGGTTATAGCGAAAAACCTTGAGCCCTATGGTATCTATGTTGGCAACCCGGCGCGACTTGTTAGAAAGCGGTTTGACGATTCAACCATTGAAAAATTGTTAGAAATTAAATGGTGGGACCTTGACGATAAAAAGATAATAAAACTTCTTCCGTTTATGCTTAATACGGATATTCAGGCGTTTATCAACGAGGCCACACTCTTAAAGGGGTAGGGATGAAAATTTGTATATGTGGGTGGTATTTCAACGAGAAGTTTTTAGACGCTCTTAAAATGCTGTCAGACAAATTTCCCGTGACTATTGTAGCAAACAGGGACGAGTTGCCGGAAAAGTATGTGGGCTGTTTTGATTATCATGTCAGAGAAAACCGCGGTCTTGAGTATGGGGCATATGATTATTTTCTAACAAACATCTGGGACGGTGACGATGTTTTGTTCATGCACGACGACATGGAGCTGTTGCCCATAATGAAAAACTTCGAGATTTTGGGCCCGGAAATAATATTTGAAACTGTGTCGCGGTTTAAAGAGGATCTTGTTTATATCTTTAAAAATGAGGCATCTCGCAAGGACAGCTTCGACATACATGGGCGTGTGATGTTCGCGTCAAAAAGGTTTCTTCAAAAGTTGCGTGATTGCGGGGGGTTTCCCTGGGACAAACACAATGACGGTTACATCTCTGGGAAGAATCCCGGGTACTGTGAACATTATAATTGGGCGGTTGCCCAACTGAAGGAATTTTGGGAGAAGCTTTTCGATTATAAGATAGAATCAATAATAATCCCTGCTTTTAATTATAAAGTCAGGGGAAAAGATTACTAAGGAGAAAAAGAAAAATGTCAGGAATTTTAAAGCGAACGGTTCATTTTGAATACGATTCACGACCCGCTTATAGGTGCTACCGATTTTCGGATTGGAACACGGTTATTACAAGCCTTGGGGTTATGTTAGAACCTTCTCAGCTTGTTCCGAGAGAAGACGGTCAGGGGCAGTTAAGTTGGGACGATGAGATGACCAGGATTGATGCGCTGCAGGACAATGGTTCTGATGCGATACTTGCCGGAAACAATGACCTTACCATCGGTTATCATTTAATGCCGAGGAAGGGCAGATAATATTGGCGGTGGGAAGCCCTTAATTAGCCGTGCCCTATCCACGGTTAGCCGCCATATTTAAAGGAAACTATTATGCTAACACCAATTACCAATGGAGCCATATCTGGTACGGGGACATTTAATCTCAAGGGGAATGTCATCGGAGCTGTTGTAATGAGTGCTAATGGCACAAACGCTGGGACCATACTGTTACGAGAGGGCTCGGCAACCGGAAGGGTCCTTTTCGATGTGACTAATTTGTATTCTTTACAATTTAATATACAGGTTACGTCCACCACAAGTAAGATCCATTACGCCATTTCTGGAGTTGGCTGCAAGGCTATGTTCTATGAGTATATTCCCTGATGAGTGTGCTTGATTTAATAGCACAAATGAGTTTGGAACGAGCGCAGGCTCGCCGGCAGGGACCGCCTCCGGGTCAGGCACTTGAGAATCTATTGGGTATGGCACCCGCTGCAGGAGGACTTGCACTTGAGTTTTTACCTGGATCTGGTGAATACATAGATTTTGGTGAAACCCTAAAGTATGGTGGTCAGGGTTTCGAGAATATAAAGCAGGGAGACTTGTTGAAAGCCCTGTCTAATTATTCCAACGCTCTTGTGTCTTCTGTTGGCACCGTGCCCCTGATTGGTGCCGGTGCGGAAATAGCGCAACAGGTCGGCAAGGCTCCACGCCTTTTAGATAAGCTATCTGAGATGGGTAATTTAACTCCCCAGATGCAACGGTTGGCAGACCAATCCGGGCAAGTTGATGTTTGGCATGGTTCGCCACATAGGTTTGAAAAGTTTACCAC
>CAZIKS010000147.1:8118-9181 GCA_964539795.1 uncultured Pirellulales bacterium | reverse complement strand
ATTCGCGGGGCTAAAATTCAAACCGTTATTGCAAAGTCTTTCGCCCGCATTTTCTATCGCAACGCCATCAATTGCGGCTTTTACCTGATTGAATCGTCAGAGGCGATGGAAAAAATAAATAACGGCGACGAGCTTCAAATCGATTACAAAAACGGCTTGATTAAAAACACTACTGCTGGTATTGATATTGGCTTTGAACCGCTGCCGGACTTTGCACTGGAGATAATAAACGACGGCGGACTTCTGAACCATATAACAAAAAAGGTATGAAAATTTGATGAATCGGCGTGATTTCCTGAAAACTATTGGTTTGGGTGCTGCGGCAATGGTATTGCCGGGATGCGCCGCAGCGTTAGGAAAACCACCGGCAACAGGCAGGAAACTCAATTTTGTTTTAATCCTTGTTGACGACCTGGGCTGGATGGACGTCGGCTGTTATGGCAGCAGCTTTTATGAGACACCGAACATTGACAGGCTGGCAAGTGAAGGTATGCGTTTTACCGATGGCTATGCGGCCTGTGCGGTGTGTTCACCGACACGAGCGGCGGTGATGACAGGACGTTACCCGGCACGGGTAGGGCTTACGGACTGGATACACTGCATGGATTTCAAAGGTTCTCGGACGGATGCAAAACAAAAAGGCCCGACTGAATATGTCGGCGGTAAAAATAAGAAACTGCTGTGCCCGCCCAATCCGTTCTGGATGGAACTGGATGAGGTAACCATCGCCGAAGTCCTCAAAGCCGCCGGATACACCTGCTGTCACGTTGGAAAATGGCACTTAGGGCCGGACGCCTGGTATCCGGACGAGCAGGGTTTTGACTTCAATATCGGCGGCTGCGACTACGGCCAGCCCCCCAGCTACTTCGACCCATACCACAAAAACGAGCAAAGACCAAACATCCCTACGCTCAAAGGACGACGAAAGGGTGAATACCTCACTGACCGCGAATCTGATGAAGCGGTTAATTTTATCCGTCGGCACAAAGATAAGCCGTTTTTCCTCTATATGGCCCACTACGCCGTACACACACCTATCGATGCCAAAGCTGAGAGAATAGCC
>CAZIKS010000147.1:0-8108 GCA_964539795.1 uncultured Pirellulales bacterium | reverse complement strand
GCCAAATACAAGGCCAGAAAACAGTCCGGTCAGAACAATCCCACTTACGCGGCGATGATTGAGAGTATGGACGATGCGGTCGGCCAAATCATGTCAACACTGGACGAACTAAACTTATCCGATAACACCGTCGTCATTTTCACAAGCGATAACGGCGGATTGTCACAAGTTACCAACAATGCTCCTCTGCGCGCCGGCAAAGGGTATCCCTACGAGGGCGGTATCCGTGTGGCAGTGATTATCCGCTGGCCCGGCGTTATCAGGGCCGGCACGGTCAGCGATGAGCCTGTAACAAGTGTCGATTATTTTCCGACCATTTGCGAGCTGGCCAACGTCCGGCTGCCGCACGGCCGTACTATCGACGGTTTATCACTTGCCGAATATCTAAAATCCAACGGTACAAAAAAACCGGGTCGGGAAGCTGTCTTCTGGCACTTTCCCCATTATCGTGACTATGGCGTCAAAATTGTACCTTACAGCATTATCCGTGCTGATAATTGGAAACTAATCAAACGCTATGAGGGCAGGGAGTTCGAGCTGTTCAATCTCAAAGATGACCTGAGCGAACAGTGCGACCTGTCGGATGAAATGCCAGAAAAAGTCAAGGAACTGAACGCTAAGCTCACCGTCTGGCTTAAGGCAACTGGCACTAAATTGCCCAAACTGAACCCTGAATATGCAGCCGTAGCCGGGAAATAAAACCGTTAGCATAAAGAATAAAAGTGTTATGCTGGAGTATATGGCATACTATAATTATTTTATAACAAGGAGAAATGAAAGTGTACAAGATAGCAGTAATACCAGGTGATGGGACCGGGCCGGAAGTAACCGTAGAAGCGGTAAAGGTATTAAAAGCAGCGGCCGACAAGTTCAACTTCAAAATCGAAACAACCGAGTTCGATTTCGGCGGAGAAAGATATAAAAAAACGGGCGAAACCCTTCCCGACAGCGCCGTCGAAGAGCTTCGCAGGTTCGATACGATTCTGCTCGGCGCAATCGGCCATCCGGACGTCGCACCGGGAATCCTGGAAAAAGGAATTCTACTGAAGGCCCGCTTTGAACTCGACCAGTATATAAACCTGCGTCCGGTCAAGCTGTTTCCCGGCGTAGATTGTCCGCTCAAGGACAAAGGGCCCAACGATATCGATTATGTCGTGGTTCGTGAAAACACCGGCGACCTGTACACCGGAACCGGCGGTATCTCAATGAAAGGAACGCCCAACGAAATAGCCGTCCAGTCCGCTGTCTATAACCGTTTCCAAGTCGACCGCTGTCTTAAATACGCATTCGAATATGCGCGCAGCCACGGCAAAAAGGCACGTGGCAAGGGTAATAAAAATACGCTGGCCCTGTCCGGCAAGACCAATGTATTGACCTATGTTTATGACCTGTGGGAGCGTGCATTTCACGAAATGGGCAAGGCCCAGTACCCAGACATTGGAAGAGAATATTACCACGTTGACGCAACCTGTATGTGGATGGTCAAGAATCCCGAATGGTTCGACGTTATTGTAACCGGCAATATGTTCGGCGACATCATCACCGACCTCGGCGCAATAACCCAGGGCGGTATGGGCATCGCCGCCGGCGGAAATATCAATCCCGAAGGCGTCAGCATGTTCGAGCCTATCGGCGGAAGTGCACCGAAATATACCGGCAAAGGCATTATCAATCCATTGGCTGCCATATGCGCTATGCAGATGATGCTGGATACTCTCGGTGAGGAAACGGCAGCCGAGAGAATAGAAAAGGCCGTGATGTTCGCAACCGCCAACAAACTTAAAAGCATGCAGGCCGGCAAAATGGGATATTCCACCAGCCAAGTCGGAGACCTTATCGCAGAAAAGGTAGCTGAATAGTAGTTGGTTAAATAGTTGAATAGTTAATTGATATATCGTGCCTGCTAACCTGACTCCAGAATATTTTAAGGCTGAAAAGTGGTTTCGCGAAGCGGCCACCTCTGAGGAGAAGATTCTGGCCCTTGAACAAATGCTTCGGGTCATCCCCAAGCACAAGGGCACCGACCATATGCGGGCGGACCTGCGCCGAAAGCTCAGCAAATTAAAAGAGGTCGGCACAAAAAAAGTCGGCGGAAAGCACATCGATGTTTTTCACATACCACGAAGCGGAGCCGGACAGATTGCTCTGCTGGGAACCCCCAACTGCGGCAAGAGTTCCATAGTTGCCGCCCTGACAAATGCGAAAGTCAATGTCGCCGCTTTCCCGTTCGCAACCGGCGTGCCCGTACCCGGAATGATACAATTCGAGGACATCCAGATTGAGCTTATCGATATGCCGCCTATTACCACCGACTACAGCGCTCCCGGCCAGATTGGAACGTATCGTCACTGTGACCTGATTGCTGTTGTTATTGACCTCGCCTTCGACCTTGCCGAGCAGGTGGACATCTGTATGGATTATCTCAAATCAAAAAACCTGCTCATCGACGAACAAACCGGCTCTTCGGACGAACGCGGCAATGTACTCGGCAAAAAGGCCTTCTGTATATGCACCAAATCCGACATCACCAAACCGAACGCCCTGCAAAATCTCAAAAAATTATTCAAAAGGCCGTTTGAGTTTGTCGAAATCTCCGCTAAAACCGGTACCGGCCTGGAGGAACTGTCCCGGATGCTCTTCAAGTTATTAGGCATCATACGCATCTATACCAAACCGCCGGGCGAAAAACCCGATTTGGGTAAGCCCTTCACACTACCGGCCGGCTCCACCGTTATGGACCTAGCCTCCGCTATACACAGGGAACTGGCTGAAAAACTCAAATTCGCAAGGATTTGGGGTACAGGTGTATATGACGGCCAAAACACTCAGAGAAACCACGTCCTTAACGACAAAGATATTATCGAATTGCATTTCTCCTGATTTCTTTTACAATCTTGTTTTTGAAAATATCCATAGCCCTAACGGACAAAGCAAATGCAAAGGAGCTTTATTTATGACTAAGACTCGTTTTGTTTTCATCATTTTTTTGGTGGTTGTAATGTTAGCAGTCTTCTCTCAGCAGGCCGCACGGAGCAATACGTCCGGCGAGAACCCTGCCGTTGTAATTGAGGCCGACAAAACCGGCGAGCCGATTTCCAGTTACATCTACGGCCAATTCATCGAACACCTGGGCCGATGCATTTACGGCGGTATCTGGGCCGAAATGCTCGAGGACCGAAAGTTCTACTACGAAATAGACGCCGAAAAATCTCCATGGAGTTCCGTCGGCCCAAAAGATGCCGTCAGTATGACACGTCAGGACCCATACGTGGGCCGGCATTCACCAAAGGTGCAGCTGGTCGGCGATGGAAAACGCTGCGGGATTAGTCAGGGAAAATTGGCGCTTATTAAGGGAAAAGAATACACGGGAAGAGTTATAATTGCCGCAGACCCGCAAGCTGCACCAATCGAAATCAACTTAATATGGAGTGAGGAAAATAATGGAAGTCAAACAGTACTTATAAAAGAACTAAATAATGATTTTGTCAAGATACCTCTGCGTTTCAAGGCGGGGGCTACAACCGATGCCGGCCGACTGGAAATTGTCGGACTTGGCAAAGGAACATTGCGAATAGGTACCGTTTCACTGATGCCTGCCGACAATATCGACGGCCTGAGACCCGACACACTGAAACTGCTCAAAGAGCTGAATTCCCCCATCTACCGCTGGCCCGGTGGCAATTTCGTCAGCGGCTACGACTGGCGCGACGGCATAGGCGCCGACCGGGATAAGCGCGCCCCGAAAAAAAATCTTGCCTGGAACAATGTGGAATCCAATGACTTTGGAATCCACGAGTTTATGGCCTTCTGCCGTGAACTCAATACCGAGCCGATGATGACCGTCAACAGCGGTTTCGGAGATACGTACACGGCGGCACAGGAGCTTGAATACATCAACGGCCGGCCCCAAACACCTATGGGGCGGCTCCGGGCAGCCAACGGCCACCGCGAACCATACAATGTCGTTTGGTGGTGCATCGGTAACGAAATGTATGGTAATTGGCAGTTGGGCCATATGGCGCTGAAGCATTACGTCATCAAGCATAATCTGTTTGTCGAGGCTATGCGCAAAGTTGACCCTTCCTTCAAAGCCATCACGGTCGGCCAGACGCCGGAATGGTCGGAAGGGATGCTGACCAGCTGTGCCGAATACACGGACATTATCAGCGAGCACTTCTATTGCGGCCAGAAGGATTCTGTGGCCGAACACGTCCCTCAGATTGCCGACAGCGTCGCCGGCAAAGTCGCAGCCCATCGTGATTTCCGCAAGCGACTGGAAACGCTCAAAGGTAAAAACATTCCCATAGCTATCGATGAATGGAACTACTGGAGCGGCAGGCAGGGACTTTACTATCTGAGGGACGCTCTGGGTATCGCCAAGGGCCTGCACGAGATGATTCGCAACAGCGATATCGTGTTTATGGCTAACTATGCCCAGACCGTCAATGTCCTCGGCGCCAGCAAAACCGATGCGGTATTTCAAACGAACGGCCTGGTACTCAAACTCTACCGCCGGCGCTTTGGAACGCTGCCGGTGGCTGTTACCGGCGATGCCGGAGAACTCGATGTGGCAGCCGCCTGGACCGGCGACCGCAAACGCTTAACTATTGCTATTGTCAACCCTGTAGAGCAACAGTACCAGCTTGCGTTTGACCTGAAAGCTGCACAACTCGCCGGTAAAGGACGGCTGTGGCTTATTACCCACTCCGACCCTATGGCATGCAATGAACCCGGCAAAGAGCCGCAGGTAACAATTGAAGAAAAACCGGTTGCCGGTATTGTCAATGCGTTAAATATACCGCCGCTCAGCATCTGCCTTTATGACTTGCCTGTGCGCTGAACTTTTGATATACTTTTGCCACAGCAAAAAAGACACACATTAAAGAAAAAAGAGGTGTTATAAAAAATGGAATGTAAAAAAGAGCAGAACCTGAAAGACTGCAACTGTTCATATCCCGGCTGTGATAAAAAAGGGATGTGCTGTGAGTGTTTGAGTTATCATTTGCCTATGAAGCAGCTGCCCGGCTGCTGCTTCCCCGACGACGTCGAGAGAACTTACGACCGCAGCTTCGCCGCCTTTGCAAAAGCCTGGCAACTATAAATCAAGTTAAAACCACAGCGCATAAAATAGGCCGGGCCAAAGCAGACCCGGCCTGGTGAATCCTTCAATTTAGACAGACTAATCTTTATCAACAGAAAGTTTCTGAACAGGTATCATAATCTTCGTCTTCATTCGCCCATAGTCCCCGCTCATAGCATTTGTAAGAAATATTTCTCGATGAGCATCGAGTGGCACATAGCCCTGTTTTAATATCCAGACATAAAGGTTATTATAGATGCCGCTGGGATCAGCTTGGCCTTCGGGTTTTATCGCAACTGCCATTTCCATAGCCGGCAACTGCTTGACGTCGGTCATCTCCCCCAGCATACCAGCCTTTTCCAAAAACTCTTTACTTACAGGAATACGGATTTCTGTTAACCAGTGCTCACTTGAGACTTGACTGGGGTTATTTAGATAAACGTAATATACTGACCCTCTCGGCATAATTCCATTTTTGCCTCCCAAAGCGTACAACTTACCGATCGTAGACCCGATTTTGTCATAACGCCCGCGACAGATCGTATAAAGGACAGCTTCCGGCTTTACCTTTTCGATACTAAAATCGCTTTTTGGGGTAGTCAATTCTGCGGAAATTCCAATTGCACATACTGCCGTCAAGGCCCCTGCTAATAACAACACTAATATCTTTATCCTATTCATCGTTATCTCCTTTCATCATTTTTTGATATTCTCTTGCAGATACGACACTGTCTACCAAACCATGCAGTTCTTCATCAGTCAACTGCCCGTTAACCGCCAGCGACAGAAATGTATCACTTGGTGTCTGGATCACATAGCCTTTCCTATCCTCAGCAGCAGTAAAACCACAAATAGTCATGTGAATTTCTGTCCATTGTTTCTCCGCACTGCCGCCGGCCCAGAGCTTACAACCGTTGCCAGATGTATAAATCTGTTGACCATATTCAAGAACCCATGAAAAAAAGTTGTTAAAGGTATGCGACTGACAAAGAATAATATGACGACCGTTTTTGGCAGAGTATACGATACTAAACATACGATTCTCCGGACTGGCGAAGTCTTCAATATCACCGATCTGGCCTTCTTCAGTCCACGATGGAGTCGCCCCTAAAATATATGTCTCAAAATAAGCTCTGTCTATCATATGCTCAACTGAAACATCAGCAAGCATCGTATCGGTTTCAACCGTCGCTATCGGCTTTTCCGCTGTTCTTTCATTTGCCAGTTCCATACCGGCTAAGTCCCAGCAAATATCGACATCATCAACCGAATCTGACGAAACTCGTCGAATCACGATCTGCGACAAACCTGCCAACACAAATTCCATCTCCGCTACAATGCTGTCATCTTGGGCAACCTTAAAAAGCCAATACGTATTTATATCTCCCAACAGATCGGCATAACCAATTTTATAAACATTAACCTCCGAGCCATCTTCGAGACTGCCTTGCGTAACTTCCTGTACAGGTATCTGAAGTTCTTCCTGTCCAATTGTGTTTTGCAGACCGGCCGTAATACCGAGAAATTCCGCAGGATTGGCCGGAGGTTCAAAGTCCTCACTAACCGGCTCACTTATAAGCTGCATCCGACCATTAGTATCGACCTCGAATGAATGCACATATTGACCGTCATAGGAATTACCGAAGATCACTTCCTCTCCGATTTTCATAATTCGCACAAACCGTCCAGTTTTAGGGTCAAACCAAGCCTGATCGGTAATGGTATAAGTCTCTTCAATTTCTTTGGTCAGATTTAGCCTGTTGTATCGAAACTCTCCGTCAGCCTGCAACGAGCAGATCGGCAACCAGTTGAAATCCAGCCACGAGCTTGTCGTCTTCAAATACTTTCGCATGTCGGCATTTATATCCAACTCATCGATTCTACTCAAATAGGATGGGGCTTGGGGCCTGGGGTGTACAACAATTTCGTTGGCTATATGCACGATCCCATTCTGATAAAACAAAACCTGCTCAGCAGCACAAACCTTACCGAGAAAACTAAAACTGCTCATAATTTGTGTTCCATTAGAGGAACTGTCCCACTGACCAAACCAACTCACAAGGCTAATACCCATAATTATCACCGCGGCAACGGCCAGTTTTATTATTCTGCTTCTCATAATATCGCCCCATAAAATATATTGCCTTGCCGGCATTAAAGTTCTGCTAAAGTTTTCCGAAGTTTTTTCGGCGATTTGGTGAATCTCGGCAGGGACGTCTTCGGCACCTAACTTGTTCAGGATTTCTTCAATATTTTCTCTGTCCATTTTACACCTCTAATTCTGTCAAAGCCATTAACTTGCCTTTCAAAGCCGCCAGCGCCTTGGACACATTCGACCTTGCGCCGGCTTCTGTGCAGCTAAGCTTATCAGCGATCGTCTCGTAACTTTGCTGCTCTAAGTATCGCATGACTATCGCCCGGGCCTGTTTTGCCGGCAGTTCTGATATTGCTCGTCTTACTATCTTCGCCAGTTCGCTGCTGCCGATTTTCTCAGCGGGGTCTTTCTCGCCGCTGACCTGCGATTCACTGATTTGGCCGTTTCTGCCGATTCTGTTTCGCCACGACTTCGAATTAGCCGAAAGTGCAATCCTGTAGATGTAAGCGCCTGCCTTTTTGCCGTTCAGCTTCTCGACATTCTTCCACATCCCTAACATCGCATATTGCAGCGCCTCGTAGAAAAGCTCCCTGTCGCCGGTCAGCTTCCACAGAACCAATGTCAAAAAACCGGCGTAATCGGCCTTTACCCGTCTGAATATCTCCACTCGCCTCGAGTACTTCATTTACCACCGTTTTTTCTGTAAGACCTGAAAATTTTCAGTTTCTATATAATAATAACAGCCGAGAGGTGATTTCGTGTAAAACTTTTCGACAAAAAAACGGCCGCCGAGAATTCGACGGCCGTTGTGGACCTGCTTTTATCCGCTTTCGCGCTCCCCAAAAGGGGCGATTAATAACCTCTAATCGACGAATTCAAACTTTTTGCCGGTTAATCGCTCATAGCCCTCGATGTATTTGGCGCTGGTCTTCT
>CAZIKS010000146.1:0-9243 GCA_964539795.1 uncultured Pirellulales bacterium | reverse complement strand
GTTGATGACAGCCTTTATTCGTTCTTCAAACTGACCCCTATATTTTGTTCCGGCAACCATCATCGCCAAATCGAGAACCACCATTCGTTTGCTTCTGAGGATTTCGGGAACCTGCTTGTTGACTATTCGCTGGCTCAAACCCTCCACGATGGCTGTCTTGCCCACTCCTGCCTCGCCTAATAGAACCGGATTATTTTTCGTGCGCCTGCAAAGTATCTGTATCAGCCTTTCAATCTCGTTTTGTCTGCCTATTACAGGGTCAAGTTCGTCGTCTTTGGCTAACTGTGTAAGGTCCCTGCCAAAACTGTCCAGTGCGGGCGTTTTGCTCTTGGGCCTGCCTCGGCCCATTGCTTCCGGGCCCATCTTCATTCCAAGCCCCGCTGCTCCTTCGTCAACACCCGCTCCAAGAAGATTAAGCACCTCTTGTCGAATGTCCTCGAGCTTCAAACCCACATTCATCAAAATCTGGGCAGCTATCCCCTCGGTCTCACGCAAAAGGCCAAGCAGAATATGTTCGGTTCCAACGTAATTGTGGTTGAGTGCTCTGGCCTCTTCAATTGCGTATTCTATGACTTTCTTTGCTCGCGGTGTCTGAGGAAGCTTACCCATCGTAACCATATCAGGACCGCTCTTGACCTGCTTCTCAACCTCAATACGCAGTTTCTTGATGTCCACATCAAGATTCTTCAGAACAGTTGCCCCGACACCACTGCCTTCCTTGACTAGTCCCAGAAGGACATGTTCGGTTCCGATATATTCGTGATTAAATCGCTGCGCCTCTTGGTTGGCTAATGCCATTACCTTACGCGCACGGTCTGTAAAACGCTCGAACATTTTTTACCCCGTTAAATACTTCTCTCTTCCTAATTGTACCAGATTTACTTATTTCATTATATCACGTCTGCCCGGCTTGTCAATTCCTTAAATTCTGCAGAATCACGCTTCCTAAGTTGCAGAACAGCTACTGCTTATACGCCGCAAATCACGTTCCGGTGCAGCGGGATTTAATTATCGGGCCATTTTTTTTCTTCAGTCTCTATCTTATCGACAAAAAACTCTTTTAACTTTCCTCTCGACCGCACAAAAACCCTTATTTTTAAGCTTAAAAGGCGGTCTAAATCCGGATGTTGTAAGTCTCCTTAAATGCCGTAGCGCATAAATTCATAAAAAACAAGGCCTTAGCTCAAACACCCACTATAAACCATAAAAACACTGGACATAAACGGCTTTCCCATTTACACTAACTTCCGCCATTAAAGTTAGTTATGACAATATGCCGGACAATAAATCGGACTAAGAAACTAAAAAAATGACTTTCCGTGAAAGAATAACAGCTACCTTCAAAAAGCAGAAAACCGACAAGGTCACCTGGCAGCCGAGAATTGAGCACTGGTACAACGTAAATAGGGTCAGGAACGCTATACCTGGAAAATATATTAATAAAACAGTCCTTGAGATTTACGACGACCTAAATGCCTCACCAAGGTATTATTACGGTGCTTCCACCGATATATCGGAACCTCAAACATTCCTGAAAATCACCTATAAAAACGGCGCCGAAATCCGCCAGATACCTCAAAAAGACGGCATCCACCTGATTTATAACTCGCCAAAAGGAAAGTTAACCGGCAAAAAGGCTTTTGGCGAATGGGGCTGTTCCTGGCACTTCAGCGAATTCCCCATCAAAAAAATATCTGACTTGGAAATTCTCGAATATATCCTGCAAAACACCGTAACAGAATTTAACTACGATTTTTACCGGGAGGCCGAAAAGCAGCTTGGCGACAGGGGCATCTGCCAGTTTTATTTTGACCGAACCCCTCTGCAAAATCTCTTCCTTATGTACATGGGAATAGAAGACACCATTTATGCGAATTTCGACCAGCCGGAAAGAATAAAAGAATTCTTAAAAATAGCCGGCGATGCACAGGACCAGCTCTTTGAAGTACTGGAAAAATGTCCCGTTTCGGTATTGAATTTCGGCGAAAATATCGATGGCCAGTTCGACTCACCGCAGCTTTTCAACGAGTACCTCGTCCCGTATTATCAAAAAAGACTCTCACAACTGCACAAAGCCGGCAAATTCTGTCACATTCACATGGATGGCGCCTTAAAACCCTTATTGCCTTATATCAACGATGCCGGCTTTGATGCGATAGAAGCCGCCACAGCACTGCCTCAGGGAGATGTTACAATAGAAGAAATAAAAGACGCTATGGGTGACACTATACTTATGGACGGAATCCCGGCTATTTTGTTTTTGCCGGATTGCTCAGATAAAGAACTCGAAGAATTTACCAAAAAGGTCATAGATTTATTCTCTCCAAATCTGATACTGGGAATTTCCGACGAAATCTCGCCCGTAGGCGACATCGAGAAAGTAAGGTTCGTCTCAAAATTAGTAAACAATTATTGACCCTGCTGTTTGCTGTCCCTGAGGCCATTTCGAGCTTTAAACGCTCAAAAACCAGTTTTCACACACCTAATCTGCCTCTAAAAAAAATAAAAAATATCAAATTTATACTTGCAAAAGATAAATTATAGTTTAATATTATTAAATAAACAGTGTATTTTTTTAAATCTATTGTCAGGATAGTTACTAAAGCCAATTGAATGAAAAATTCAGATAAGGAGATAAACAAATGATTAAGCGGATTATAGGTATAACAGGTATTAGTCTCTGGTTGGGGCTAATCGCAGTCGTAGTGGGACTTCAGGTAACATCCAACGGAGAAGAGCTTTTTGACAAACTTCCTGAAAGGTGGAAGGTTGAAAAATCTTTCGTGGTGCCGAAAGATCAAACTGCAGCTATCAGCCGCAGACTTGGTAGCAGGATTAGCAGGCTAACTAATACAGTTCTTTCAGTAGAAGGCAAGTCTCTGCAGGTAAATGTTATCCACTGCCCGACAATTAAACAGGCAGAGAAGATTTATAAGGCCGTCCTCGAAGCCCATAATGGTCTTGCCGCTAGTGCGGTTCGAGATAGAAACACTGTTGTGGAATTTGCCAAGTCCGAAGATGTTGAGCTTATGAACCGGGCTCGCCGGGCATTGGGCCTGCCGGAGGCTAATCTAAATAGTATTGCTGAGAAACTAATCAGGAGCATCCCAGCCGGATGGAAGGTTGAAGAATCCTTCATAGTGCCCAAGGACCAAGCTGCTGCTATCGCAAACAAGCTTGGCGGCAGGATTAAAAATTTATCGAACACAATTTTTTCGGTCCAGGGTCGGCGGTTTCAGGTCAACGTGATTGAATGTGCCACGCCTCAGGAAGCTGAGAAAATTCACAACAGCATTCTTGAGATGAAAGGTCATCCCGCTTTTTGCCGCAGGTACAACAACTCGGTTGTGGAATTTGTAGGCGATGATGTCAACCTTGCAATAAAGGCTGCATGGGAGTTCGGCCTGAAACCTAAACCCGTACAGGCGCGTTATAAAATCTCGTTTGATGCTGCTCCAATTAAAAAAGGCAATTTTCTATCATGGAACAAACTTTTCAATTTATTTTCAGCATTAAACCATGCCCCGGATGATAATGAGATAAAGTCACAGATAACCGAGTTATCCAAGAAATTTGAATTCGGCAATGAAATCAGCCTGCGGACATGTGGAAATGAAAAGGCCAAGCCAGCCTATAGATTCAAACCAAATGCTGCTAAAACAGAAGTACTAATGTCAGGAGATATCACAAAATACCACTTCAACAATTTGCCTCAAAAAGCCGGTGCGCCATTTGTTTCAATTGAGGTTACCGTGACAACTTACAAAGGAGCACTTACGACAGCCACACGTAAGGCAGATAACAAACTACTGAGGCAAACCGAGTTTTGGCCGGTTAATGATCCCAAGATTATAACGTTAGCCCAAAAGATTACCGCTGGCAGCCAAAGTCAACAAGATAAAGTCAAAGCTATTCTGGAATGGCTAAACCCCGGCAAGAACATTAAGTTCGGTGGGCCTGTTACAGGTTCGAGATATGGAGTTAAAAAGGTGTTAGAGCAACACTTTGGCCACTGCTGGGATTTTTCAGATTGCTTTATAACCCTTTGCCGGTCTGCCGGAATACCATGTCGCCAAGTAGCAGGATGGCTTTACGCAACTTGTGGCCACATTTGGGCTGAAGTTTTTTATGAAGGCAAGGGATGGCAACAAGTAGATCCCACAGGCGGAGGAATTTTAAAATGTGGTATATACCATATTCCATATCTGACAAGTGAGGATGGAAGCATGCCAATTTTATATATTTCTATGCCAAAAATCGAACTTTTAGAGCCTTGATACTTTGTAAGAGGAATTTGCCAATGAAAGTATTGCCTACAATATGTCCGGCGTGTAGCAGTCAGTTAAAGGTAAAAAGTCTTATCTGCCTGCAGTGCGACACGGAAATCCAGGGCCAATACCAACTGCCCGCCCTGGCCGGCTTAAGCGGCGACGACCAGGCCTTTATACTCGAATTTGTGAAAGCCAGCGGCTCATTGAAAGAGATGGCAAAGCTGCTTCGCCTAAGCTACCCAACAGTCCGCAACCGCCTCGACGAAATCATAGAACGCGTCAAGCTTGCTGAAAAGCCCGAGGAAAATAACGGAAAGGAAAAGCTATGACCGAAAACACAACCAACTCCGAAGTTGCGTCTGACAAACGCCTGGGCCAATGGCTCTTTAACCCGTTTAGATTCATTGCAGGCTTTAGAGCGCTATTATTGGGTTTGGCAATTATCTTGCTAAGTGCCTTTTTAGGCTGGCTCGGCAATACTCATTTCGACGGCGTTATCGATATCCACACAGGCCTGCAGGGACCGCTGTGGTTTTTCCTTGCCGAAGGCCTGATTAACTGGGTATGTATGGCCATTCCGCTGCTTTTCTTTGGCTTGATTGTATCGCGTCGTTCTTTCAGGATGATAGACGTTCTTGGGACACAGGCTTTGGCCCGCTGGCCGTACCTTGTAACCAGCCTGGTGATGCTTCCGGGTGCCAATCGAAGATTTGCCGAATATATGACGTCAAAACTTGGACTGGGTGCTGCGGCGCTCTCGATTAATTATATGGATATGCTCATATTTGCATTTGCCATGCTTTTGAGTATTCTTATGGCAATCTGGATGGTCGCATTAATGTACAGGGCCTATGCGGTCTCCTGTAATATAAAAGGCACAAGGGCAGTCATCACTTTTATTGTTAGTCTGCTCAGCGCTGAAGTGTTGTCTAAAATAGTTATCATAGCTTTGCTCACTAACAGATTTGGAGCGAGTACTAATGACTTCTAATGCTTACTCTGGAGGTGTCAAATGCGAAAAATACATTGGCTTATCATAATAATTATTTTGCTTTTTCCCGTGATTGGGATTTTGTTTTATCCGTACATGCCTGAGCAGATGGGGACACACTGGCGCGACAGCGATGTACCTGACGATTATATGGGAAAATTCACTGGGACGTTTGTGGTAGCAATAGTATTGATGATAGTCATAGCGATTCTTCTGGCTGTTAACATTGGATTGACAAAGATATTTACAAAAAACTATAACAGCAGGAAACCGACGCTATTTTTAGATTGTTTCACTATACTATTATCTATGTTTTTGCTGATGAGTTATATTATCGTACTTGCTTGGAATGCAGGAGCAGATTTCAGTGTGCCACGATTCATGTCCATAGCGGCTAGTGCTTTTATAGTACTTATGCTGGCAGTGACTATTTATTTGTGTACAAGAAAAACGGTGGTCACGGAAAAGACCGTTAACTCCAAGATAGATTATATTCCTTCAACGGGTGAATATAAAGACAAACTGATCGAAGTCTCCGGTGATGCGATAGTTTTCAAAAATTACTATTTCCCAACCGGTTCCAAAAGAATAAAACTTTCACAGGTGGAGTACATTGAAGAGAAACAACCTACGCTGAGCAACGGAAAATGGCGATTGCACGGCACAGGTGATTTCAGGACATGGTTCCCTGCTGATTACGCCAGACCCAGCAGAGATAAAATCTTCGTAATTAAAGTAAAAAACAAATGGATGCGGATCGGATTTACGGCAGAAAATTCCCATATTGTTTCTGAACTTTTAAGAACCAGAGGATTGTTACGATAAAATCAATTAACAACAACCGAAAAAAGGCTAAAGACCCAAATAGTAAGGTTTTCTCTGCTTCCTGGGATAAAGGAATGTGGATATTAAACTCGGTTCTTAATAAAAAAATTAAATTAAAGCGTTGAATGATAAAGGAATATGAATATGTTACCAGAATACAAAAAGAAAACTTTTATTGGAATAGGTTTAGCAATTCTAATAACAATTGTCATAGGTTTCATGTTAGCCGTCTCCCAGTTTATATCAAAAGGGGCGTATTCTGCCCCGAAGGTTATATATATTATACCTGGATTTCCGGCTATTTACGGTCTTTGCTGCTATGCAAAAGGTAAAGGATACCACTGGGCTTGGGGATTGCTCGGGCTTTTAAACATCATTGGTTTAATCATTCTAATTAGTTTTCCGGACAGGTACAAATCCATTAGAGAAGCTCAACAACAATAAGTGATTGTTTACTTGGGAAATCTTACTTACAATTAACAGAAAAATTAAGGGTAAATAAAATGAAAACACGCATGCAAGTTTTCATCATGTCATTGCTGTTATCGAATTCGACTATTTCATTCGCCCAAAGTAACTTCATAACTATACCCGCCGCCTCACACGAAATCATCGACGGCATAACGGCAATTAAAACTACCGTCTCTGTAAGTGAATTTCTTATCTCGAAAACAGAAATAACCCAGAAGGATTTCTACGACGTTATGGGTTTTAATCCTTCTTATGACAAGGCCGACAAAAAACCCGTTGAAAATGTAAGCTGGTACCAGGCCGTTCAGTACTGCAACTCCAAAAGCATCCGTGACCGATTGCAGCCCTGCTATAATCTCTCGACTGGTCGATGCGATTTTTCTAAAAACGGCTATCGTCTCCCGACTGATGCAGAATGGGCCCTCGCCAGTGGATATGACCCTAATCTTGACGCCGAAACGCTTGCCAAACAGGTGAACATCGGTTCGAGCAACACAAAAAGCATCCCCAGGCTAATGAAATCACTGCGCGAAAAAGGAACAAAAGAAGTTGGCAGCTACCCGGCCAATAAATTCGGACTGTATGATATGCGGGGCAACGTCTGGGAATGGTGTTACGATTATTACAGCCCGATACAAAACTATCCGCTCCCCTTAAAAAATCCGCACGGCCCGTCATACGGCCTGCAGCGGGTCATCAGGGGCGGCTCTTTTATCAGCTCGGTCTCGAGATGGAGAAAGAGCGAACGCTCTTCAATGAATCCGGACTACAAAAGCAGATTCACCGGCTTTCGCATCTGTCGAAGTACCGCCAGTGGAAAATCCCGAAAAAAAGATGTTGATGATGCAAACTGGTTCCTGCCGTACAACAACGTCCCCGAAGGTTTCAAGGATAATATCGGAGAACTTTCTTCACCCGTTATTGACCCGGACGGCAAAACCATTAAGACCATCGCACGATGGACAAAGCAAAGAGAAACAATAAAAGCAAAGTGGGCGAAACTTTTGGGAGCGCCTTCCATATTACCGCCTGAACTTAACGCCAAAGTTATAAAAACTTACCAGGAAGAATTTTACACCGGTAAGATTATGTACCTTCAGACCGAGCCGGATTACTGGCTGAAAATCTTTTTAATGATACCCAGTGAACCCATCAGAAAGCCCACACCCGTCGTGATTGTGCCATATTACGATGTGGATGTGCCAGCAGGCAAAAATATGAACGGTTTTAACTATGAGCCCCCGGGCGTAAGAAGCTTTGCATATCTTATGGCACAGCAGGGATACATCGTCGTCGCAGTCAAGTGGTTCGGCAAAGACTATGGTGAAGGCCCCGCTGAGGTTGT
This sequence comes from uncultured Pirellulales bacterium, assembly GCA_964539795.1. GTDB lineage: Bacteria > Planctomycetota > Phycisphaerae > Sedimentisphaerales > Anaerobacaceae > CAZTKW01. The sequence goes on along the minus strand of CAZIKS010000146.1, from coordinate 1,340 downwards.
TTCAAACTTAAAACTCAAATACCCTGAGTGTACCGGCCTGGGAAAATGGGTCTGGGATGCACAGCGGCTCGTGGATTTTCTATATTCACTACCGGAAGTCGACCGTCAAAACATCGGCATCATTGGACATTCTCTCGGTGCAAAGATGGCCCTTTATGCCGCGGCGATGGACCAAAGAATTACAGCAGTGGTTTTTTCCGAGGGCGGGATTGGCTTTGCCTTTTCAAACTACGATGACTATTGGTACTTTGGCGACTTTCTTAAAGATATCGATAGCTCAACCGACCAGCACGAACTCCTGGCTCTTCTTGCCCCCAGACCATTTTTGTTAATCGGCGGCGATGAATATGACACCAATCAGAGTTGGTATTATATTAACGCCGCTGCACAGGTCTATCGTTTGTTTGAAAAGCCGCAAAACATCGGTTATTTTAACCACCGCACCGGCCACGCTCCCTCACCTGGGTCCGTCCGGTTATCCATTGACTGGTTAAACAGATTCCTAAAATAACCGCTGTGGGTAATGATGTGTAATACCCTGATTTGTAATGTTCAAGTGTGACAAGGGAACTTAAAGGCGCAGAAACTCCTCAAAACCAACACACCCGCCCTGATTGTATTGCAACTCGTATCAACTGTTTTTTTCTTCAAGCATCTTACGAAGATACTTGTTTTCACGCCGTGTCGCCTCAAGGTCAAAAAGTTGATACTTAATACATATACGCAGGTAATCCAGTGATTCCTGTAGGCCGTTGACGCTTTTTTGAAGCCTTTTGTGGTTGTCGTAGGCTTTTTTCGCCAGCATTGCCAGCTTACTGTATTGTGGATTTGCCATCCCCCCAAACTCCTTGACTAAATCATTAAGCTTACTCTCCAGTTTTGATTCGTCCATCACAACATCCTCTTCTGAAACACTCTTCTTCGCTTTGAATCGACCAAGACAGAATCCATCCCCATCAGTCGGTTAACTATATATAGTGCAAAATCCGTACCAGTGCAGCCCAAAAACCATTTTTCAGTTAAATCCCGCCCTTTACCCCCGCTTAAACCACCAACAATCAACATCAAAACGACGTCGTTAAGCTTTGTTTCTATTTTCCGAAATACAGCCATTATATGGATTAAAATCCCCCGTTGCAAAAAAACAACAATGAGCCTGCGGCTGCGTTCCTGCCCCAAAAACAACGTTATTATCGGAAGCAACTGTGGCCGGTGTTGATTTATATGAACAAACTGCCTTGGCCGATACTCACTATTGTAGTTTCAATCGCAAAGTGGCGGAAATTATACCAAAGTGGCGGAGACTATGAGCGCAGAAAACAACCGCCCAGCAGTAAATT
>CAZIKS010000145.1:0-9282 GCA_964539795.1 uncultured Pirellulales bacterium | reverse complement strand
AGTCTTGACTCCACGCCAACGCCCCGCCGCAGCAACAGCCGCACCGTGATTGCCCGAAGAATGTGTCGCCACCCCCCTGCCCGCCGCCTCATCAGAAAGGCTGAATACTGCGTTGGTTGCCCCCCGTATCTTAAAAGACCCCGTCTTTTGAAAGTTTTCACACTTAAAGAATATCTCCGCTTCGCACATCCGGTTCAAAGTCTCGCACATTAATACCGGCGTTCGATGAACAAAAGGCCTTATCCTCTCCCCTGCCTGGCGTATTTCTTTTATTGTCGGTTCATCCATCACTTATTTTTTCTTCATAACACTGACATAAAATAACGCACTTGTCACGTAATCGCTCAAGACCTTGCTAAGCAAAATGAACCCAGATAGACACCATAACGCTCATTACCAGTATTGATAATATCACCTGCACCCATACCCACGTTTTCTCCACACCCACCGACATCGTTTTAGGCGAAAACGTTAAATCGATAATTTGTTCTGTTCGGGGTTTTGTAGTCATAACCGACACTACAATCATCAGCCCCACACAGAAGAAAAACATAATCGTGCAGTAGTTCAAAAACGCATAACCGGTAAGAATATTCAGCGGCCCGAAATTCGTATAACCCATCCTCGTAAGAATATCCGTAACAAATCGTATCAAACCCAGCCCGCTGCCGGCTATCAATGTAGTCAGCGCCGCTTCGCCCGTCGCTCGCCTCCAGAAAACTCCAGTAAGAAATACCGCCGCAATAGGAGCCCCTAAATATGCCTGGATGCTCTGAAGATACTGATAAAGCTGGTTCGAAAGAAACCGTATCATCGGAATCCATATAAGCGAAACAACCACAATCGCCGCCGTCGATATCCTCCCGACAAGAACCAGCTTCTTTTCAGTAGCTTCCGGCCGGAACTTGCGGTAAACATCCATCGTAACCAGCGTTGAACACGAATTAAAAACAGAGCTTAAACTCGACATTAGCGCAGCCAGAAGTGCCGCTATCATCACCCCCGCCACCCCTTTCGGCAAAAGCCGAGTCACAATCAAAGGATACGCCATATCAGGGTCCCGACTAACCTCTGCCCTCCACAACACACACGCCACCAGTCCCGGCAGAACAAATATAAACAGCGGCAGCAGCTTCAAAAACGCCGTAAAAATCGTGCTCGCCCTCGAGTGAGCCAGGTTTTTAGCCCCAAGAGCCCGTTGAACAATAACCTGGTCGCTGCACCAGTACCATATACCTAATATCACCACACCGAAAGTCGTCCCCACCCACGGATAGACCGGATGACTAATCGGCTTTATCATATGGAAAAAATCCGCCGGTAGTGCCGCCCGAAGCCCCGCGAACCCCCCGACCTTGTCCATCCCGATTATAGTAAGCAAAACCGAACCTGCAATCAGAATAAATGCCTGAATCAAATCCGTATATATGACCGCCGAAAGCCCCCCCGCCACCGTATATATACCCGTCGCAGTAACAAGAACCACAGCCGAAACCATTGGCGGCCACCCTATTACCGCCTTGATAAGAATAGCGCCGGCAAAAAGTGCAACCGATATCTTCGTAAAAATATACGCGAAAATTGACAGCATCGTCAGCGTCCACCGGCACCCGGGGTTAAATCTCTTTTCGAGGTATTCCGGCATTGTGAAAACGTTGCTCTTCAGATAGTAAGGCAGAAAGACCCACCCTAAAACAAGCACGCACAAAATCGCGCTCATTTCATAGGCCCCCACCGCCAGCCCGCTGTCCGCCCCCGAACCCGCCAGACCGATTAAGTGTTCGCTGCCGATATTAGATGCAAATATCGACGCCCCCACCGCAAACCATATCACGTTGCGACCAGCCAAAAAATAATCCTTGCTCGTCTTTTCTTTTCGGGAGAAATAAAAGCCTATTGCGAAAACTGCCGCAAAGTACATCGATATGGTTATCCAGTCTGTCGAAGAAAGGGTCATTTCGCTGCTCCGGTTATACTAAAGCCGAACTTCGATTGGCCGATACCATAACCGAACAGCCCTTTTTCGTCAAACCAATTTACTCACCCCTTGTCTTTCTCTAAAAACCCCGCTTGTTATTGACGCCGCCGATAAGCGTCATAAAACTAAAAACCCCCCTTAAACTCCCAGCACCCTTGCAGCCGCGTCACCGTCGCCGGCGTCCACCACAATTAACATACGGTACCCTCCTTCGATTACCATTGCCGCACCAGCCACTCCGCTAATTCCTGCCTTTGCAAGGCTCTCTAATGCCTCCGCCGCAGCTCCGACTTTGTTTTCACCGCCGATGATAAAGCCTGTTGCCTCCTTTGTTTCGATTGCTGTTTGGTTTGCGTAGGCCTCGAAGTCTCGCGGGTCTGTTGAACTGACATAAATTTCCCCCATGTTTCTACTCGTCGAAAAAGCTGCAAAACACTCCAAATCAACATTCGCCAAAGCTACTCTGCTCAAAAGTCTTTGCAGGCTGCCAGCCGTGTCCTCGATTTCAATTCGATGAACTGTAATTCGTTTAACACCCATTTTCCAACCCCTTTCATTTTGAAGTGATAATATTTAACAAATATGAATATACCTCCGCCGCTCCCATTGTCAACTAAAAAATTGTCACTCAAAGAAGGGGAACATGTTTTTATTGGTAATCCGAAAACAGAAACATTATATTTTAATAAACTTTCGGCAAAAAGCCCTTATATAACAACTCTATTAATTCTAATGCTTGCTTTATTAATAGATTACAGGAAAAAAAACAATGAATAAGACCGGTGGTTCTAAAATTCAAACTTCAAAATCCCTGAAACTTTATTTGTCAAAACGGCTGTTCAGGCTTTACTTATTAATGTGGATTGTTCTTTTATTATCCTCTCCTTCACTCCTCTGTGCCGATACAATTACCCTCATCGAAGGAGACATCCTCAATGGTAAGGTAACAAAACAAAATGATACCCATATCATTTTGGAACACAGCGTTCTCGGAAAACTTGACATTCCCCGAAATCAAATAAAAACGGTAGTCCTCGATAAACACGATACCCAGGCCCCCTCCGAACCACAAGCGCAGGCACAGCCCCAGACTCCTCCGCCGCAAAAACCTGAAACTCCATTGCCTGAACCGGATTTCCACAGACTAATACCCCTGATTTCAGGATGGAAGGAAAAAGGTTGGGCTTTTTCTGCGGATATCTCCATAGATAGCTCCTATGGCAATACCGAAGAGCAGGCGACGCGACTGGGAATGGACTTAAAGAGAACTCTGCCGGACAGAAGACTGACTATGGATTTCTCTTACTATAATAAAGTAAGCGAAGGCTCGATAACAGACAACAAGTTCTCATATGGATTGTCAAGGGACTGGCTTCGCCCACAGTCACATATGTTTTACTTCGTAACAGGACGAGTTGATTATGATGAGTTTGAGTCTTGGCAGGAGCGGGCTTCCGCTCATGCCGGGCCGGGTTTCCACCTTGTCGAAAAAGAAAACTTTATGCTTGACCTAAGACTGGGTGCCGGTACAAGAAAAGAATGGGGCTCCGAAAACGACGATGCCAAACCTGAAGGACTTGCACAGTTGGACCTTGACTGGAAAATAACAAAAAAACAATCCTTGACTCTCTCTTCGGCTGTTTTTCCCGTCTTTTCCGACCTCAGCGATTATCGTACCAGGACAACCGCAAACTGGCGATTTCTCTTTAGTGAAGAATTGAAGTTGGGTTTTTTGATAGGACTCTTACACGAGTATCAGTCGATAGTTGACCCGGGTAGCGACAAAAATGATTTGAGGGTCTATACCGGCTTGCAGTTTAGCTTTTAGCAAAACCTCTTCCTCTATCCATCTTCGACAACTGCTCTGCCCTTGGCTGCCCAGTCCTCCGTCCGGAGTTTATTTACACCCGTGAAAAATGAATTACACAAATAGGTCGGATAGTTTTTACTCAATGTAGCAAAACACCAAAGGTTCAAATCAACCTGCGGAAATTATCATAAAACCACATAGACCTTTCACAGCACAGCCTGCCCGTCTTTTTGACGGGCAGACTGCTGCCATAACTTTGATTGATATTCTATGGGGTCACAATATTAAACCAGAACGGGAAGGTATCCAGTAGGTCGAGAAACTCGCAAATTTCTTCTCTCCGGCGTGCTTCAATTGTTTTTAGTTTTATATCATCCCTTTATTTCGGGAAAAGAAACTGAATCTGGAATTGCAATTGCCAGTCGGAACCGTTTCGTGGAGATTCCACGTTGTGATATGCTCTTATAGAAGCATTGACAGGCTGTTTGCCAATCTTGAAAACCTTGCCGACGCCGCCTCCAATCGGGACAGTCCACTGTTGACTGCTGTCAGCCGACCAGTTAGCCGTAATAACCGGAGCGCTGGACAAATACCACCCGTCCTGCATGTTATAGTTAATAAACGGCTGAAAAGCCGTTGTGTTTACTTCCGGGTCATTACCCTGATAAGACCATAGTTGAGTGACTAAACCGCCATATACCCACGGACCTTCCATTTTCAATGCTACAAACGCTGGCCCAGCTGACCAATTGTCTGACCCAAACCTGCCGTCAGGACCGGAATTCGTCGGAAATTCCAGGTAAGGACCAAAACCTATAATCCAATCCCCCACTTTTTCTTTCGGAGAGAAGAATCCCTGAAACTGGATGTTGCCAAGTCCGTGATTTCGGTTCTGAGTGTCTATCAACGGCGGCTGTTCCAGCAGTGGAATAATCGGCCGTGCAATAAAATTCCAGTCGTCATTGAGACTAACTGGTATTACCGGCTGGATAAGAAGCACATTTTGTGTCTTCCCTTTGGGCCCTGTCTCGAAGTACGAATTCCACTGAAGCGGCAAACTAATCAAATCTGCTACAGGGTTCTGGGTTTTCTTAGCCAAATCTGAGGCACTGTCCTGCCCTGTTTCTTCTGCCTGAGTTGGTACGATAATTAATGTGGTCAGTATTATCGTACAGATACAGGTTAATTTCATTTTCATAGTTATTCTCTCTTTCTTCATTTAAACTACTTTTCTTAAAATCTTTTCCATCCCAAAATGATGTTAACCTCTTTTCTTGTTTGAAATTCTTAATTCATATTTTTAGATTTAGAACAAAATTGTCAGGCCGATTACTGGCCCCTTAGTCTTCGAATTCATACCAAATTTGTCCGAGCCGCTGCCACGGCTGTAATCAATATCAAGAATTCGATATCCCGCTTCGAAAGACACGTTTTGGGATAGCTTGTAATCAATCCCTGCAGCAAAATTCCAGGTTAGTTTGGATGCTGAACCGATTCCAAAGCCTCCTGCATCACCTCTGATATTAAATGCCATTTTATCGTTCAAATCCCAAATAACCCGCCCCCCTACAAAAGGCTCAACCCAGTCTTCAGTCCCGCCAAGTCTTGCACCGATGGAACCTATGCCGGCAATGTTAACATTCAAATTGATTTTCTGTCGCAGGTATCCATATCGAAGTCCACCGTATGGCTCAAAGGTCAGTTTCTGCTCGTCGTTATTACCAAATCGTTGCTCAAAAAGACGATAGGCCAAACCAAAATCTGCCATACCAAGCCGCACATCCGCATCCAGACTGAAATTTGTAAGGCCCCGAGACCCCTGATAGCTTCCGTCTGCACCAAGATTCATAAACAAACCGTCAAATGTAAACCCCCATCTATTTTTCCATGCTTCCAATCTACCCATTGCGGCAAAGTCAAGATAATCGAGCACGTCGCAGAAGTTCAGCTCTACATTACCTGAAAGGCTGCCGCCTAACGGCCCACCAACAGTTCCTTCTGCATCCAACGAAGGCATCCAGAAATACGGCATTAAACGTATCTCCCAGCCGTCAGATGGACTCATCGCCTCCTGACCATAAACCGGGCAAGCAATTGACACTGCAAGTAAAACCACGATGGCAATTAGATGTCTAATATCTTTATTCATGTAATTCTCCTATGTTATTCAAACAACTCTATTTCACCCGGCCGCCAGGTTTTGTCGAACCAGGTCTCAAGCGGCCCGTAGAGACACAACAGCATGTTCCAGCCCTTGTGCCGGGAACGGCTTGGAGCATAGAACGCCTCTGGCAGTCGTAGGCCCACTTGCGATCGGCGTCTGTGTGGCGGACATGCTTCTTATAAGTCCTTTCTCCAATCGTATAAACTCTTTTGTTCACTATTCAATCATCCAAACAGAAACCAGCCAAACACCAACAGGAAAAACACGAGAAAAACAAAACGGGCTGATTTGTCTACATTGCGTGCTAGTCTCTCGCGGTTGCTGCGAACAAGAGATGATGTCAAAATCACTTCAACCAGCGCCATGAACACCAAAAGTGTGCTTCCCAATATAAAATAATCCATTTTGGTCATGTACGGCAGGCGGGGAAGCAGTCCCGCCATTACGAAACGATATGCGATCAGGGTTAATATGGAACTGGTCGCTATCCCGATTTGAGAACCGACATTAGTCGGATCAATCCAGAACACGGTGCAGGACATCATGACGATCAATAACAGAGGTATGACCACCTGCCAGAGATAGTAGAGGAAGTAACGTCTGGCTGTAAACTCAAAGGCAAATCCCGGAATCTCAATTCCCGCGACAGGTTGGTAAGGAAGCGGCAGGACCTCGTATTTTACCATCTTCCAGTCTGGCAGCGATAGTTCCTTTGAAATACTCCCGCCGGTAAATTCAACGTCACCTTCAGCTAATATAACTTGTGGTACGAATTCCAAATCATCGGGCCGGTATCCCACTGCTGCAAATTGAATAGTAAAACGGTGCTCATCCATGGGAAATTTTGATAACTCCAGAGGCTGGGACAGCGGTCCATAAAAACGCTGACGGTAGTTCACCGTACCATCGGGCGACACCTCAACAACCTCCGGCATAGACGTACGTACAATGCCTCCTTCGTTAACCAGCACAATCCGGGGATTCCAGACTTCATTTAGAGGCATTTGCCGTAAAGATGTTACATCCTGCGCCAGGCGCTCGTCTTTCCAGCGAAGAGAGACAAAAAAATTGGCGGCAAAGCTCTGGCCGGCTCCGTCTATGTTGTCGATGTTAATTACGAATACCAGGAAGTGAACTTTTGTAGGCCCCTTCCATTTGTCAGGGCGTTCTTCCTTTTTTGACGCCTTTTCCGCAGCTTCTTTAACGGCTTGTTCTGCAGCCTGCTCAACCGCCTTCTCCACTGCCTTTTCCATAACCTTTTCTGTAACTTTTTCCACGGCTTTTTCGGCAGCCTTTTCTGCGGCTTTTACCTCAGTCTGTGCTGCATTTTGTTGTGCCGTGAATCCCGTTTCCGGGCAGGCAAGCAGGCCCGCTAAGATTACAAAACTAACTATCATTTTTCTGACAGTCATAATCATTCTCCTATTCAATCAGGATGTTTGCCTGCCTATAGGTTATGTGACATAAATTGAATTATGGTTCTGCTTTAACACTTATTTCACAAACTCAGGGTCGCCGGGCATCCACGTTTTGTCAAACCAGGCTTCCAGCGGACCGTAAAGCCTAAACAGCATGTTCCAGCCCTTGCCGGGAATGGTCTGGAGCCAATTGCTTTCATGGCCAGCGGGGGCCTTTGGACCAAAGTAAATATCATAGGAGCCGTCGGCGTTCTGTTGCAAGCCTTGCTTGTTATTGTCGATTCCCGGAAATTGCTGGTCGGTCTGGAGCATCGAGCGGGTCTGATTGTCATACAGGGTAAAGGACCAGAAATCCTTGGCCGGAACGTTTGGCGGCAGATGCACCTTATAGATCTTACTGCCGTCAAGGGCTTTGCCGTCCGCGTCAAGGTACGCCACGGCGTACTGAGAACCTTTGCCGACCATTTTTGCTGTCATCGCCGGCGTGATCCCTGTCGCATAGAAGTGGAAGAAGGCGCGGGCGTCAGGCACAATAACACCATTGTCGAGGAACTCATGGCTGCCGCCGGGGAAGCAGTTGCTCCAGATTCTTTCGCCCGGATAGATGTAGTACATGTCCTCGCGTGGACGCGAAGTAAGGGCGCGAACCGTAACGGCGGCCACATCGGCGGCGTCTTCCAGTATCTTCTTCATCCGGGCATCAGGTGCAAACGGCTGGCCCTTCTTGATGCCAATGGAAGCCAGCAGTCCGAGGACTTCCGGATTATGTCCTTCGCTTGGCTCGGCCTGAACGACCTCGTTAATTTCCTCAAATATCACGAAGTCCATGCGGTGGATCGTGTTGAAGTTCTTGCCGGACACGTTGACGAACGTCATCTTGGGTGGGTTGTCCTTCTTCGAAAGTGGGTACATTCGGAAGATCTTCCGGGTCGCTTCAACAGCTGGTTTGGGATCGCCGTCAACTTGGAATCCACGCCAGATGACCCAGTTGCCGTAGGTTTGCGATCGCGCCACGTGATAGCCGTCCGGCACATCGCCGCTGTAGCCGGGCGGCAGAATCAGGAACTTGCCGCCTTTGCCCTTGTCCGGGCCCGCGTTGCCGAAATCGGTCACGTATTTGAACCAGTAATCATCGATGAAACCGAGAACATTGGGTGGCGTCTCGATGACCCAGGGCTCGTCAGTCATTTCAAGCCAGGATGTCATGTAGACCGACGTCGTGTTCGGCGTCAAAAACAGCGCCTTGGAATCCATCAGATTCTCGAACAATAGCGCGGTGGTGTTCGCCGGGCCGAACTCCAGGATACCCTTCCGCATACCGTACATCGAGGCGATCTGGATACTGTTCAGATAGGCCTGTACCGCCCGCTGAAAGTCCAGGTTGTCGTAGACCCGTTCGGTAGTCTTCTCATCAGGCACACCGTCAAAGAGGTTCAGAGTGCCGATGCGCGTTTCCAGCCTATCCGGCGTCGCTATACCAGGCGGGATGTCCGTCGTCATTTTCATTTTGGGCGGTGTGCCCCAGACGGACGTCGTTAGGCTGCTTGTCAACAGCAAAGCCATAGTCAGTGATAATAATTGCCTTGTTTTCATTTTGTTGTTCCTTTCTTTTTATCGTTCTTAAATTCTTAGAATGTCCGTTGCAGCAATCCTCCTGAATCCCACACAATATAAAGCATTACGGACAGTTACAGTACAATTTCACATTTGGTTGTTCTTGAACTGCGAAGATAACAGCCGAAGCAAATTCATGCTACTCGTAAAATTACCAGTTTTGAACTGGAAAATTTACCTGCCCTTTAAACCCCAAAATCCCGCCGCAATCCCTTCCGCATACTAAAAAGCCTCGAGGAAGCTATGATTATGGCATTTATCACCCGCAGCAGCGCAGCCACACTCCCCGTTTCAATAA
>CAZIKS010000144.1:0-9406 GCA_964539795.1 uncultured Pirellulales bacterium | reverse complement strand
TGTTCAATATCTTTGGCCAGTTTTCTTGTCTCAGCTTCGAACAGTTCCCCGCGTCTGTCGGCAATGAGGCACTCGGCAGGTGAGAGGCGCAGCAGTTCGTCGAGCAGTTTTTTTTCAGGCAATTGCTGAGCGAAAAAATGTCCGGTCGAGATATCGACCCAGCTAATTGCTGCGGTGCTGTTTGTCCCGAGACTGACCGCACAGAGGAAATTTTCTTTCTTGGCGTCCAGGAGAATATCGTCGGTGAGCGTACCGGGGGTGACGATTCGGATGACATCGCGTTTTACAACGCCCTTTGCGGTTTTCGGGTCTTCGACTTGCTCACAAACGGCCACTTTGTAACCAGCCTGCAGCATTTTTTTCAGATATCCATCGACGGCATGATATGGTACGCCGGCCAATGGTATGGGATTTTTGCCTTTGCTTCGGCTTGTTAAGGTCAAGCCGCAAACGCGTGAGCAGGTTTTGGCATCGTCGTAAAATGTCTCATAAAAATCGCCCATTCGAAAGAACAGTATCGCATCAGGGTGCTTTTGCTTGAAGTGGTGAAACTGCTTCATCGCCGGCGTTAGTTTCTCGTTCTGTATAGTCATAGAAGCAGATTATACACAAAGTTTGCCGTTTAACAACTCTGTTATAATGGTGACGGCCTGGTTTGTGGATTTGGTTTGTTTCAATTGTTCTAACAGGTTTTTCTGGCGGTCTGTTGTGCAAACTTCGGCTCGTAAGTCGAAACCGGCTGTGCCTGTAAGGAGGCCGATTTTTTCCCGGAGATGGTCAATTCCGGTTTCAAATTTTGCACTTATCTGAACGGTGTTTGTAAGCTGTTCAGGCAGTTTCCCGGTGTTGAATTTCCCGGGCAAATCGGATTTGTTTAATACGGTCAGGATTTTTTTACCGGCGATTTTTTCGAGAAGGGTATCGTCAAGCTGGTTTGTTGCCCGGCTGTTATCAAGAATCAACAAAACCAGGTCAGCTTGTTTTAGAATCTGGATACTTTTTTCCTGGGCATCTTTTTCGACGAGCCCTTCAGTTTCTGTTGTGAGGCTCTCGTCCAGGCCGGCTGTATCGAACATTTCTAAAGCCAGAGCGCCGATTTGGCATCCGGCACTGACCCAGTCTCTGGTTGTGCCCTTAATGTCGGTAACGATAGCTTTTTGCCGGCCGGAGAGGCAATTAAGGAGTGTACTTTTACCGGTATTCGGCGGGCCTACAAGAACCGTTTCACAGCCGTAAATAATCAAACTCGCAATTTGAGAGTCTATAAGTATATTCTCGGCTTCACTTTTGATTTTATCAAGAGCGACTGCTTCTATATTCTGCAGCCATTGTTTTGCTCTTTTATTCAGCCCGGCCTCGATTTGATTTGCGAGAATTTTAGCGCCCTCGATTGTTTTAGCTTTGGGCTGAGCTAATATGGCTTCGATAGCAACTGAGTTAATAGATTTTCCCGCGGATAAGGTTTTGGCCAGAAGCTCTTCGGCAATCAGCAGTTTGGCGCCATAGGTTTGTAATAACTGCATTATGTCAGCGACGATGAGGGGATTGCCGTGGCAATTTACGGCAAAATTATTGACTCCTTCACAGCCGATAGTTACCTGGTCGATTGTTTTTGTGCCGTCGCTGATAGTGCCGAAGAGGATTTTGCCGGATTTTAAATCCAGCGGCTTATTGTTTGCAGGTATGAATATTTTTTCAATTACAGTTCCGGCATTGCCGCCGACGACCTGAATTGTCGATATTGCGCCAACTCCTTTTCCAGTCATTACCGAAGCATAGGTATCCATAGTCAGTCGGCCTACTGTTTTTGTTCGATATATTTCTGGTATGCCAGGGCTATACCTTTTATTACGAGGTTTGGGACGTAGGAGTCAATGAATTGGCAGTCATCCTTTATTATTTTAGCAGCAGAGCCAGTGATGACGGTCTGCGGCCAACGGCCGATTTTCTCGGCAAACCGTCTGATAACCTCTTCCAGTGTTCCGATGGCCGAGTAATAGAGGCCGCAGTTTATGGCGTCGGTTGTATTTTTGCCAAACGGTAATTTCGGTTTGGTTACGGTAATTTTCGGCAGTTGGGCAGTATTTTGTTTCAGGGCGTTGACGCTGATTTCAAAACCCGGGCAGATGACCCCGCCGACAAAAACTCCTCTATCATCGACGAGGTCGATGGTGACAGCAGTGCCGAAATCGGCAACCACAACCGCAGATTCGATGACGGCATAGGCAGCAGAGGCGGAAAGGACTCTATCGGTGCCGATTTTGCCGGGTTCTTTTACTGACAAGTCAATCGGAAAAGGTATTTCTTTGCCTATAAGCAATATTTTTTCACCGAGGGTCTGTTTTGCAATTTGTTTGACCTGTGTGGTCCAGGAGGGCTTGACACTGCTGACGATAATTACACCGTCACGTTTTTTTGCCTTTGAGGTTTTGAGGATCGGGATTTTTTCCCAGGCGGATTTGAATAGTTCAGTCAGCTTAGCTTTTGAGTTGCCCGGCACCGATTTTATGTATTCTTCCTTGTTTTTCAGGAACAGACCGATTGTGATATTTGTATTGCCTATATCTACGGCGATAAGGTTCATAATTTATTGCTCCGCTGTGGTTTTTGTTTCTTTGACTTTTTGCCACAATAGTTCGCTCAATTCTTTTATACCGGCGCCGGTAACGGCTGAGATTGGGTAAATTGGTTGCTGCAGCTTTTGTTTCAATTCTTTTACCATTCTTTCATCCGGGTCGAGGTCAATCTTGTTGGCGATAATAAACTCTGGTTTCTGCTCCAGGGCCTTGCTGTATTGAGCGAATTCACTGTGTATTGCGTAATAATTCTCGGCTGGGTCCGAGCCGTCAGTGGGCATTATATCAATGATGTGTGCCAGGATAGTAGTTCTTTCTATATGCCTCAGAAATTCAAAACCAAGACCCGCTCCATCGTGGGCGCCTTCAATCAGGCCGGGAATGTCGGCCATAACGAACCGGCGAAAACCACTAAGCTCGACGATGCCGAGTACAGGCTCAAGCGTGGTGAATGGATAGTCGGCTATTTTAGGCCTTGCGGCCGAACAGCGTGAGATAAGTGTGCTCTTGCCGGCGTTGGGCATACCGACCAGACCGACATCGGCAATTAATTTCAGTTCAAGCCTGATATTTCGTTCCTGGCCTTTTTTGCCGGGCGTGGTTGTTCTTGGAACTTGGTTGACCGATGTAGCAAAGGCTTTGTTGCCCTTTCCTCCTCTTCCGCCCCGACAGACGCAAATCTTCATTGAGACTTTGTTGAGGTCTTTGAGCAGCAGGTCCAGGTCGGTATCATAAATGAGTGTGCCGGGAGGAACCTTGATTATTAAGTCGTCCCCGTCGGCGCCGGATTTGTTATTTCCCTGGCCGTCCTGTCCGTTTTGGGCCTGCCAGTGGTGCTTGCCGGCGAAATCCAGCAAGGTGTCCAGATTTTCAACCGTCTGGAAATAGACATTGCCTCCTCTTCCGCCATTGCCGCCATCAGGGCCGCCTTTGGGGACGAATTTTTCACGGCGGAAACTCAGACAGCCATTGCCGCCGTTACCGGCCTTAACCCAGATTTTCGCCTCATCGATAAACATAGTTAGTCGTTAGTACCCGGTATTTTGCGGGACTTTGCATTCATAGGCACATTAGTCTTTTTTGAATTTTTGTTATCGGTGGCGGTTTTCTACGGAGTTGCTTGCTCATTGGCTATAATTTTTATTTCTTTAGTACGTGCAACTTCGTTTTTGCCGTCGGTAACCGTAAGCGTAACCGTATAAACGCCATTATTCTTGTACTTATGCCTCTCAAGCGGCCGATATCCAGGGGCTGAGCCGTCGCCGAAGTCCCAGGTAAAGCCAATTGGGTAGCCTTCCGGGTCATCCGACCTCACAGCTGAAAAGGTCAACAATTTATTGAGTATGCCTCTTGAAGGCATATCTGCCTTTACTGTCGGTGGTTTGTTCTCGCTGGGTTCCGACCTGCCCAGGCACCATTCGGCAGCTAAAATGACTACAGGATGTGTTGCAGGAATCCACGACCGCTCAGGGTGAGCGACCGTGAGAAAGACCCGTCCTTTGCCATATATCGTCGTCGTTAATGCTGGTGTTCCTCGTATTTCGTCATTGGCAACGACCCAGTTTACCAGACCGCTGCCAAAAGGCTGCATATCACTACCGCCCCCGTTGTAGCGTATTTCAAAATCGGGCGTAATACTACCGGCAACGGAAGAGTTAGCCACAACCGGATGTTTTACGTTGAAGTTGTATTTCCTCATTCCCCTTCCCACACCGAACATCTGGTGGCCGGGAAATAAGGCGATTTGATTTCTTTCGCTTGAAGCCGGCGTGCTTGCAACGGCGATGAGTGAGCCGCCGCAGGTACCGAAATAACCCATACCCGCCGCTACTGCCTTGCGGATGTTTTCAGCTGCTTTGGCCGGCGGTTTGATGTCGAAGTAGTTCCCACCGGGGAAATACATAAACTTTACCGAATTAAGGTCTGCCGTGGGAAGGTCTTTTATATAGTCCAGTGTATAGACATTACAGTCCCCGACTTTATCCTCCAGTATACTCTTAACAGAATTGCTTGAACGTGAGTTAAGAACGCCACCTACCAGCACAACACATTTGTCTTTGCAAAATCCGTTTACGGGTGTTAATACGAAAATCAGGACTAAAATCCAGATTATCTGAATTGTGATTAAATTTGTATCTTTAATTACAACTCCTTTCAGTTTAATAGCGGTCCATTTTTCCATTTGTGCTGTTATATTACCAGAATGATTTTAGATTTGCCACTTTATCCGGTGTAGTAACAAAAAAAAGGATGGTGTGATTACCATCCTTTTTTTGCCGGTTATTTTTGGTTTTCGTCAGACGACGTGGACTTTTCGCCCCTGGAATTTGACTGTTCCGGGTGCTGTTGCAAATAGCGTGTAGTCCCTGCCCATACTGACGTTGGAGCCTGCGAAGAATTTCGTGCCGCACTGTCTGACAATAATTGAGCCGGCCTTTACCGCCTGGCCGCCATAGTTTTTCACGCCTCTGTATTGTGCATTACTGTCTCTTCCGTTTCTTGAAGAGCCCTGTCCTTTTTTATGTGCCATATTTAAGCCTCTAATTGCAATTAACTATCACTATTAACCAAAAGGGCATTTTAACAGTGCTTTCCGGTGCTGTCCAGAAAATTTTTAAGAAAACCGGCGATTTATGGCCATTCGGCCTGCAAAATAGCCTTGATTTCGCCTAAAGTCAATAAGCCGGCAGTAGCCAGCTTTATTTTACCTGCCGAATCTATAAAGAAACTGCAGGGTATCGAAGCTATTTTGTCAAACGGGGCCGCCATTGTACTCACGTCGGCGGAAATGATCGTATAATTTATTCTTGGGTTTTCCTGGAGGAACTTTTTTATCACTTCAGCGTTTTCCGGCGGCATTGGGGTTTGATAGGATATGGCCAGCATAACCAGTTCATCTGTACTGACCCTGTTTCGCAGTGCTATTAAATGTGGTATTTCGTATCGGCACGGGCCGCACCAGGTTGCCCAGAAGATAATCATAACATCTTTACCGCGATAGTCACCGAGCCTGTGGACTTTGCCCTCAATATCAGTCAAAGTGAAATCCGGAGCCTCTTTGCCGTACCAGGTGGTAAAAACCGGCCCCCAGGTTCGTGCAGAGCTGATAACATTTTTTAAGCTTGGTTTGGGGCTGATGGCCGGTTTCGCAGGTTCAATAGGGCTTTCGGTGAGAGTCTCGGTTTGCTCTGGTTCGTTGATGCCTACAGGGGCTTCGATGTTCGTAGCCTTTGTTTCGTTAGCATCATCTTTGATGACCGGCTCAATATGTGTGTGCTGGTGTTGATGGACAGGCTCGATTTGAGTTTGATCGGCCTTTTGCTGCATTTGCATTTTTGCAGCCATGATTATTCCAAGTGCAAGCGCAATTACAGGAATTACGATTAATGCCCATATGCTGTTATGTAATTTAGGCACTTTATAAGCCTCCAGATTATATAAACTAACCAGAACATCATACCATATTAACAAGAGTCCTTAAATTAATACTCATAAATTTTTGTTTTTGTTTGGCAAATAGGGGAAAATATCCTTTTTGCTCTGTATTTATATCGGTAGTATAATTTCCAAAGGTTTAGAGAAGCTGAAAAACCGATACTGAGAACTGTGTTTTTAAGGAGTTAACAGATGAGTTGTAGGCGAACTGGTTTTAATAATCCGGTTATCTTGTCCATTTGTTTATCGTTGTTGTTCGGCTATAGCGTCGTTGGTTTAAGTGATGTTAAGTTACCGGCATTGATAAGTGATAATATGGTTCTGCAGCAGAAGACCGAAGTCGCTGTTTGGGGCTGGGCCGAACCGGCCGAGAAAGTCAAAGTCAAGGCTGGCTGGCAGTGGTTTGGCAACTCCGCTACCGCCGATGATAATGGCAAATGGTCTGTTAATATCAAAACACCCAAAGCGGGCGGGCCTTACAAAATTACCATAAAGGGCGGCAATACAATTGTACTGAAAAATGTCCTGGTGGGTGAAGTCTGGGTCTGCTCCGGTCAGTCGAATATGGAAATGCCTCTGGGTAATGTGGCAAAATGGTATTCCGGAGTGCTCAATTACGAAGAAGAGATCGCAGCCGCTGTTTATCCTCGAATTCGGTTGTTTAAGGTCGCAAGAAAGGTTGCCGACGAACCACAGGCCGATTGCGAAGGGTCGTGGTTGCAGTGCAGCCCGGAGACAGTCAATGATTTTGCAGCAGCGGCATACTTTTTCGGTAGAGAACTGCACAAAGAACTTGAGGTGCCAATAGGATTAATTGATGCATCTAATGGAGGTACGAACATATCGGCATGGATAAGTAAAAAAGTTCTTGACTCCGATGCTGATTATAAGCCGATACTCGATAATTTTCAGCGGCGGTTAAGAAATTACCCGCAGGCTATGAAAGAGTATAAGCGCAAGCTCGCTGAACATCAGAAACTTATCGCTAAAGCCAAAGCTGAAGGCAAACCGGTGCCTTGGCGCCAGGCGTTTTCGCGTCCTGTTGGGCCGGGAAATCGTAACACGCCTTCAGGACTGTACAACGGAATGATAGCGCCGCTTATGCAGTATGGTATCGCCGGGGTGATATGGTATCAGGGCGAGAATAATACCAGCAGGGCACGCCAGTATCAAAAGTTATTTCCTGCATTGATTGAAAACTGGCGAACTGACTGGGGACAGGGTGATTTTCCTTTCTATTTTGTACAATTGGCAGGCTTCGACACAAGTGTCCACTGGTGGCGCGGCGCCGGTATTAACTGGGTGCTGTTGCGTGAAGCTCAGCTAATGACAATGTCAGTTCCAAATACAGGGATGGCTGTAGCGATAGATATCGGTGATGCCAACGATACGCATGCGAAAAATAAGCAGGATGTTGGAAAGCGTCTGGCCTTCTGGGCCTTGGCCAAAACCTACGGCAAAAACCTGGTCTGTTCGGGCCCGATATACAAATCGATGGAAATCAAAGGAAACAAGATTGTACTGTACTTCGACCATGTTGGCACTGGACTTGTTGCCGATGGTGCAGAAGAGCTGAAAGGTTTTGTCATTTCCGGTGCTGACTGTAAATTCTTCAGGGCCGATGCGGTTATTGACGGCGACACCGTTGTAGTCGGTTCTCAGGGAACGACCGAACCTGTGGCTGTGCGTTACGGCTGGAAGGATTATCCGGTATGTAACCTGTATAATAAGGAAGGTCTGCCGGCTTCCCCGTTCCGCACAGATAACTGGGTTGGTATTGAGGTCAGTGAAAAATAAGACGAGCCAACAGGTTTTTACCAAGTGGTACTCACTTGTTGTCTTGAGAAATAAGAGACATCTATAGTTTTTTACCCGTAGTACAGTGTAGTGAGTAAGAAATCGTTTGACAAAACGCTTTTTAGAGTTAATATAAACTGTTTTTTAAGTTGCTGACGGTAACTATTTTGAGTTATTGAGCATTATTTCCTGCTGTTAAACGTTTTTTAATTTTCACACTTTTAGATTGTAGATTATGGTTGGACTTTTAGCTAATATTCTGGCTCAGAGCACTGAGCATCTCAATATTATTTTGTTGATGGGCATCGCAATCTTTTTTGGAACCGCCGGTGCAAAGATGTTCCAGAAAATCCGCATCCCTCAGGTAGTTGGTTATATCGTGATAGGTCTGATTATAGGTGAATCCGGCCTGAATATCATCGGCCGTGAAACTGTTGAATCACTTGCATCGCTTAATATGTTCGCCCTCGGAATAATCGGATTTATGATAGGAGGTGAATTGCGAGGTGAGGTTTTCAAAAAATACGGCAGGCAGTTTTTTATTATTCTTTGCTCCGAAGGTATAGCGGCATTTTTTCTTGTGGCTGTTTTTTCAGGTTTGATGTCGTGGTATTTTACGCGTGATCTTAATACATCGGTAGCTATGGGAATCGTTCTTGGTGCCATTGCTTCAGCGACAGCGCCTGCAGCCACAGTAAACGTACTTTGGGAATATAAGACACGTGGTCCGCTGACATCTACTGTTCTCGCAATCGTAGCTCTCGACGACGGGCTTGCACTTCTCCTTTACGGTGTGGCGTCAAGTATCGCAGCGGCATTGCTGGGTAAGACGGGCGGTTCAATGTGGATGATTGTTCTGAAGGCCTTTTTTGAGATTGCCGGCGCACTTGTCCTGGGTATTACGGGAAGTCTTGTGCTGAGCTTTATCCTAAAACGTATAAAAGAATCGGATAAAGCGCTTGCCTTTACAATATCTTCCGTGCTTCTTGTTATTGGTTTGTCAATAGCGCTTGAACTCGGTTCAATTCTTGCTGCAATGACACTGGGTGTAACAATTGCCAATATCGCCCCTCGAAGAAGAAAAAGCACTTTCGAGCTTGTGGAGAAGTTCGCACCGCCAATTTATGTATTGTTTTTTGTTTTAGCCGGTGCACATCTTGTTTTTGGGGAAATAGCTGGCTGGATGATTGCTGTGGTTGTGGTTTACCTTATAGGCAGAACAGCTGGAAAGACGTTGGGTTCGTGGGTTGGGGCAAAGTTTTCAAACGCGGCTGAAACGGTTCGTAAATACCTTGGCCTGTGCCTGCTCAGCCAGGCCGGTGTTGCAATAGGACTGGCAATTATATCCAGCCAGTTGTTTACAGGTCAAATCAGACACTCGATTATCACTATTGTTATGACAACAACGTTTGTTGTGGAAATATTCGGCCCTATGTTTGTCAAACTTGGGGTCAAAAAAGCAGGAGAAGTAGGTTTGAATATTACGGAAGAGGACCTTGTAGAGACTTACAAAGTTGTAGATGTAATAGATAAAGAAGTTCCGGTTATTTCCACCGGTATGCTGCTGAGCGAAGTTGTCAAGGAAGTTGGTAGTACCA
>CAZIKS010000143.1:0-9432 GCA_964539795.1 uncultured Pirellulales bacterium | reverse complement strand
AGGATGATATCCTTTATCAGTTCCAGCTCATTTAGTTTATGTTGCGGTAAATGTTTAAGGGATTTCTTCATAGGCTGATACTATAGCATTTTAAGACAAAGCTACAAGGCTTTATTTGGATTGGAGATTGGTATTGGCGGCGGAAGCTAGCAAGAGGGGCATATAGTATTATGCATGAGCGAAGCAGAGCAGTAGAAAGTTGAGCAGTAGAACAGTAGAAGTGAAAAGCCTAATGGGTAGTGTAGGCAGTGCGGGAATGGGGTGAAGGGCTGCAAAGGCGGGAAATGGCTGCGATATGGCAGCATTTCCCTGAATTTTCGGTGTTTTTTTGTTTAAGTTCTGAAAAATCTGTGAGAATCTGTAAGAAAGTGTTATAATAATGGGTTGAAGCGGCACTATATATAGTGGTGGAAAAAATGGACGGAGATGCGGGATATTCTGTTATAATAGAGTTCTCATATATTGCGGAACAGCCGGGATTTTAATCTTTTTAGAGGAGGTAGATTATTATGGCTGGAAGACTATTTTGTTTACTGAGCTTTGTTTTAGTGGTGGGGCTGCTCAGTAATGTTTCGGCTGAGGAACTTGGTGAATATTACGTTATAGAAGATTTTGAGTCGTATAATAGTACTGCGGAATTGAAGGCTAAATGGGATTCGGCGTATTGCTATCTTGATTGGAATTATCCGCACAGCGGGGTAAAGTGTTTGAGCTTTGAATACTGGACTTATGACCCCCCGTATTATGGCGGCGTGAGCCGAACCGAAACTCCGTGGATACCGGCGGACTGGACTTTCGGTGGTGAGGCAGAGACTTTGTCGCTTTGGTTTAGCGCCGGCGGCGACCCCAATCTTTCCATGAATGGTATCAACCAGTTATATGCGAGAATCACCGACAGCACTTCGAAAGTGGCGTTGGTTCATTACACCGATAACTGGCCCGTGAGCAACTTTGATAAGGGTGGCTACCAGGAATGGAATATTGCGTTGCAGGAGTTCAAAGATGATAACAGCAGCATTGATTTGACTAATGTCAAAACTTTTGAAATGGGTGTTTTTGATGGCATCGGTAATCCGCCGGCCCAGACGGGCGAAGGTTTTATATATTTTGACGATATCAGGCTGTACCCGCGCAGATGTATTGTCGAATATGGGCAGCTGGAAGGTGATATAAACGATGACTGTGTGGTTGACTTGAATGACGTTAAAATAATGGCGGGTGACTGGCTCGACTATGATTACAGTATTACAGGGGTGGCGGTAGACCCATGTGATGCGAATCTTGTGGCGCACTTGCCACTTGACGGTAACGCGAACGATTGGGGTTTTCACGGCTATCACGGCACGCCTGTAGGTGATGTAATATGGGACCCAAATGGTAAAATAGATGGTGCGATATCCCTTAGTGGCCAGGGCCATATCGACTGCGGCGGCGGTAAAAACGAAGGTGAGCCCAACACGTGGGCAGATATAACCGGTGAAATTACGGTTACAGCGTGGGTGAAGCCCGATCTTTTCTTTTGGTGGTGTAATTTCTCTCCTGTAGTTAACAAGGGCCGTGAGGAAGCCTGGGAACTGCAGAAATTTACCAATCAAGTGCCTGATCTTTCCAAATATCTTTATGCAATATCCTTTTACGTTGATGTTCCAGAGGTTCCCTGGTATGGAATCCATGCCAAGACAGACATGTTTGATTCGCGATGGCATCACGTGGCTGGTGTGTATAAAATCTATGAGCCGGGCGTAAGTTCAGAGGTTAAAGTTTATACCGATGGAGCCGAAGAGGGTAGCTTAGCCTGTTTGGGCTCGCCTATCGGAACCAGTGACAAGGATGTTTTTATTGGTGACATTTTCTCTTTAATACCGTACTCCACCGGCTGGTATGGACTTATCGATGATGTGCGCATCTACGACCGTGCGCTTGACCATAGTGAGATTGTTGGCATTGTGAAAGAGGCCACCGTCGGTCCTTTGGCAAGTTACGAGTTTGAGACTGAAACCGGCGGCATTACCCCGGATAGTTCCGGCGGACACGACGGGACACTGGTAAACGGCGCAACAATTGTTTATGACGCCGACAGGGAGAGCAACGTGTTAGAGTTGGACGGTGTCGATGCCTATGTGGAGTTAGCTGACAGCGGTCACGATTTAAATGAGCCCAACTGCACGGATGAGCCTGCCAACTGCACGTGGGCGGACATTACCGGCGAGTTCACTTTTGCAGCCTGGGTAAAGCCCGATATGGCCGAAAGCAATTATTGCGGCGCTGTGGTCAGTAAAGGAGATTATGACGGTGGATATCATAGGGACTATCCGAGTGAGCCTAATCGTCCGCGTGAAGGATGGTCGATGCTGAGACGCGGCTGGGAGAACGAAGTTACCATTTCAATGGTTGGTTCAGCTAATACTGCTTCGTCCTTCACTCCACTTGAAGGAATTCCACAACAATTAATTGACGTTAACGTATGGGACGGCAAATGGCATCACATTGTCGCAGTTTACGACGACATAAACTATATAGATTTGTACGTAGATGGTGTCCTTGCTGCTCATCATTGGGCCAAGTCATGGGTTGATCCCCAAACAATAGGCACCACTAACTACCCAATCTGGATAGGTGCGAACGTGGGAGAAGTACTGGGTGGAGGCGCTTATGCGGACGGCTATCACGGCTGGAAGGGGCGGATTGATGATGTGCGTATTTATGACCGTGCTTTGACGGAGTTCGAGATTGCCAACGTTATGGGCGGAGCCGACCTGTATGTGCCGTTGACGTCGCTTGCTAATCTTTACGATGAAGAGCTGGTTAACAACAAGATAATTAACTTCCTGGACTATCAGATTTTAGCTGATGGATGGCTTGAGGACGAGACGTTCCCATTTAATGAATAGTCGAACGCAGAGCATAGCCGGTATTTCAGGGCCTGTGAATGAGTTTTGTGTGGGCTGAGGCCATTAGGGTGTGTTCTGTGATGGGGGTTTTCAAGCGTATCTTTTTAAGGCGGTGTTGAGGATTCTTTTGATAAGGTTCTGATAAGAGATACCCATTTTTTCAGCCGCCTCAGCAACTTCCTCTCCGTAAGCCAGGTCTGGATTGGAATTTGCCTCAAGAATGTAAATTTTGTTGTCTGAAGTGAGCCTGATATCTATCCTGCCGTAATCCCTGAGGTGGAGGATTTTATAGACTTTCTTACAAATCCGCTCGATGTTTTTGACGACGGAAGGTTGAAGGTCGGCAAAGCCAAATTCGATGTTCCATTTCTCCCTGTATTGCTTATTCCATTTGACCCTGTATGTTGCCAGGCAGGGCCCGTTGTTTCCCTGAAAGTTGAAGCGACATTCGCGAACGGGCAAAACCAGAAGTTTCTTATTTCCGAGTATTCCGACGTAAAGCTCCCTTCCTTCTATATATTGTTCTGCAATTGCAGGCTGATTCCATCTTTCGTGGACGAAGTGAACGCGTTCGGTGAGAGCGGCCTGGGTTTCGACAATTGAGGCGTTCGAGATGCCTTCTGAACTGTCTTCAAAGGCGGGTTTTACAACGAGCGGGAAATGGAGGGATTTTGGGAGCGTGACAATCCTTTTCGGAGGCAGGGAGACAAAAGCGGGTACACGAATTTTGTATAAACTGAGCAACTGCTTGCATAATCTTTTGTCCCTGCTCAACATCATACCCATAGAGCCGGCACCGGTGAATGGAATTTCGGACATTTCGAGGAGGGCGGCAATATTTTTATCAAATCTTCTTTCGCCTTCGAGATGCTCGGTGAGGTTGACCACCAAATCAGTTTTTTGGCTTTTTAGGCCGGCACACATTTGTTCAATATTTTTGACGGCTCCGAGAACGTAAACATTGTGCCCGAGGTTTCTCAAGGTTTGGATGACATGGAATTCGGTGGTAGGGTCTTTTGGTGCGGTGAGGAAATCGGTGTCAGCGGGGGGTATCTCTGCTTCATCGACCAGAACCGTGATATTTAAATTTTTCTTCATCAGCGTCTTTTATCCTTTGGAAGGCGAAGGGTGTTACCTGCAATCGCAGCTATTAAAGTTGCAGGTCCTATTATGTCTTTTTTTCCCCCGTAAAGTTTCAGGACGTCGCAGCGATAAATCAACTTGTTGAGCAAGCGATGGATGTCATATTTTCTGTGTCCGGTCCACTTTGAAATATTATTTACCATCTCCAAACGGTGGTGCCTGAGGATTTTTGATGCTTTTTCGGCGTTTGGATTAATGTGTTTTGGAGAGAACAATTTCATCAAAATGTCATCATAAAATCCTTTGAATTCCTCTCCAAGCAACCTTCTTTTTCTCTCGTAATAGGCCGATAGAGTGGAAGTCATTCTCGATGCCGCCCAGGGGGGTTTTTCCTGACTTGCCTTTACAGGGGGATCGTCGGGGTTTTTTTTGAATAAGGCATCGACATATCTTAATTTTTTAATGACAGGCCAACCATTATATTTTTTTTGCCATTCTACGGCTGGGTTCAACCAGACAGCAAAAGTTTCGGCGAAGTCTTCGTCGGGATGGGCCTGGGCGTAATTGTCCTCCAGGTTTACGACGAAGCGTCTGGAATACGGCTGATAGTAGTAGGAGTTCGAGTACCTGCTGTTAAAAGGACCAAAGAGCTGTCTCCAACGGGTTTTCCTGTATAGCTTATAAGCATAGTTCAAGGCATGCCCGGTCTCGTGCCTTAAGAGTCTCATGCAGGCATCTTCGGAGGCACCCTCGACTTCAAACATCATTTTTTGCTCTAAATTCCTGAGTCTTTGGTGGGCCAGAACAAAAGGTATGCCCATAATTGGCTCCTTGTCCGGGCAGAGCCACTCATCGGCCAGATAGCAGGGGGGGTGCAATTTGATGCCTTTATCATCCAGCTCTCCGTATAAATTTTCTATCATCGGTTCAAGAGGTGAGCCTTGAATCGTCAGGCCCAGGTCGCGAATTTTCATCTGCAGGAGTTGTTCATCAGAAAGGCTTTCCAAATCCACTTTTTTCTTCTTTTTTTTCATCGGACTCAAGACCAATTTCAGTTGTTAGAAGCAAATTATCCCAAACACAGTCCAAAGACAACTGCAGAAAAACTGCGAAAGGGCAAAACTATCATATATTGAAGATTCAGGCAAGTGAAAAAGAGTTTCGGTCAGCACCTTAAGCGAGTTGTTGATATGTAGTATTTAACGCATCATGTGAGTTTTGATTTCAGGTCAGGTGAGCTTGAGTTTACGTTAAATCCGAAGGTTCCAGTAGGAGGTAAAAGTGTGAGTTGTTGAGCGGGGCAGAATATTGAGCTGTCGTTTCTCCCCTCCCTCTACATATAATTTTAAAAAACGGGTGTTTTAATTCAAGTAGGAAAATCCTACAAATGGGCTTACCAAAGCCTACATTTTTTGGGGTTTTTGGTAATCAAATTTGCGAAAGAGGCTTTTTTAGCTCAAAAACGGGGTTTCACTGTGTTTCGAGCATTTTGGGCCGGTCGGGTCGGTGAGGTGTCTTGATGGCCGGTTTTGGGTAAACTGAGGGAAAAAAAGGAGGTTGTTAAGGTTGTCCATTTGCGAGGGGGGTGCGAAGCTGAAGTTATCCTTTGAATAAGGAGAGGCAATTGATAAAATGGTGTTTTGGGCAAGTTGCAGAAAGATGAAGTAAAAGGTAAATAATCAGGAAAGTGAGGTTTTT
Organism: uncultured Pirellulales bacterium; assembly: GCA_964539795.1. GTDB lineage: Bacteria > Planctomycetota > Phycisphaerae > Sedimentisphaerales > Anaerobacaceae > CAZTKW01. The sequence goes on along the minus strand of CAZIKS010000143.1, from coordinate 3,760 downwards.
AATGGCTGCAGGAGAGAAACGATGTGAGAATTGTGAGTTTTATAATAGCAACAGTGCCGTGTGGGATACGGGAGAGTGCCGTTTCAATGCTCCCCTGCCGTCGATTAAACCGGCGCTGATGAGCGACAAGTTCTACAGCGGCGCCTCTCTTAACTGGCCTCCAGTTCAGCCGAAGGACTGGTGCGGGCACTACAAGAACAAAGCCGAATGATGAGCAATAAGAAGTTATGTAAATCGGGGCAGCGGAAAAGACATGCGCAACAGATGAAATGCACAGGAACAAAAGAGGCCGTTCATTTTTGGAACAATATTATTTTTGTTAATTTCCTTGGGGGAACTTAATATGTGTTATTCTACATTTTATGAAAAAGGAAGAGGAAAGGTGATGTTATGAAAACAGAGTGTCCTCATTGCAAGTCAAGGTTCACAGCGCGGGAGGAAAGTGTTGGGAAAAAAGCCAAATGTCCAAAATGCAGCCAGCCCTTTACTATTGAATTAGTTGCAGAGGCCCCGATAGAGGCGGCTGTTACAAGCAGGGAGGAAGTAAAGAGGCCGGATGAAGTCTGCTCAGAGTGTGGAGGGGTAATAGGATCGGAGCAACAAGCCTGTGTCCATAAGGGTAGTATTGTATGTGAACGGTGTTATGACAAGCTGACGGATGCGGGTAAAGAGGAGACAGAGGGGAGTGTAGCGGCAGAAGAAAAAGGCGGGGCAAAAAAGTCGTTGAAAACTTTGTATGTTTACTGCTGGGCGGGGACCCGGGTTGTTGCGGGGCTTGCTTTTGTTTTGGGTCTGCTGCTGGCGATAAAAAGAGAGGTTAATTTTACCCTGATTGCAACTTTCGCAGTGGGAGATATTCTGCTCATAACCAGCGTATTAATCGAACTTGGATTGATTTATAAGATGTGGACAGCTATTCAAGACGGCAGGGCGGCAGTTTCGCCGGGTAAAGCGGTCGGATTTTTGTTGATTCCGATTTTTAATATTTACTGGGCGCTGTATATGCTTGTCGGATTTGCGGAAGATTACAATTCATTTGTTAATCGGTACAAAATGAAAACTAAAAAATTACCGCTTGTATTATTTCTAATATATGCGGTTATGTTCTTACTGTCATATATGGCGGTGACAATTCCCATGATAAGCATATTTGCGTTCTTTGGGCTGCTAAAGAGGGCTGTTGCTTCACGTCCAGAAATTTCGTGGCTTTTGTTCTTTTTTGTACTTGCGGTGAGCATTGGTCATTTGATTATTTATTCAATGTTTTCAATCAAAACCTGCAATGCGATAGAGGCTTTGCCGGGCGCATCAGCTGAGGGGGCACCGGGGAGTTCTAAATGACAAGGAGTATCAGAAGATGAATCCGCAGGTTTTTGAGAGTCCTCCGCGGTGGTGGTCGCCGATGCTGAACGGTTTCTGGTGGCGTTTCTGGTATTTTTTGCGGAGGAGAATACAACATAAAGTTCAAAGAGTTGCTGAGATAGAATTGCGCGGTCTTGAAAATCTGCAGAAAGCGGTCGGAGATGAACTTGGGGTGCTGATAACAGCGAATCATTCCGGTCATGCGGATCCTCTTGTACTTTATAAAGCGGCCGAACGGACAGGTGTGGGATTTTATTTTATGGCGGCTTGGCAGGTATTTGCGAGAGAGAACGTTTTGGCGAGGCTGATACTTCGTCAGCATGGCGTGTTCAGTGTCGATAGAGAGGGTACCGATATGCGTGCCTTTCGGCAGGCTGTAGATATTCTTCAAAACAGCCATAATCCACTGGTGATATTTCCGGAAGGAGAGGTCTATCATGTTAACGACAAGGTGATGCCTTTCAGGGAGGGGGCGGCGGCGATTGTTATTACAGCGGCGAAAAAGGCGAAACGGCCTGTTGTGTGTGTGCCCTGCGGGATAAAGTATCAGTATGTTGATGACCCGACGAGCGAATTGGTCGAACTGATGGGATGTCTTGAAGAGCAGATTCTGTGGCGGCGGCGAGATGATGTGCCTTTGACCGAGCGAATATACAGATTTGCCGAAGGCGCTCTTTCGTTAAAGGAGCTGGAGTATCTTGGTCATACGCAGAACGGAGGTTTGCCGGAGAGGATAGAGAGTCTTTCGGAGAAAATACTATCGGGTCTTGAAGAGTTCTACGGAATCAGAGGCGACGGCGCAAAACTGCCTGAAAGGGTAAAAGCGGTTCGCAGAGAAGCGATAAAACAGCTTGGAGAGGGGAGAGAAGATTTGCAGGAGGGAGCAAGGCTTGCTCTTGATGATTTATTTGTTGTGACTCAGTTGTTCAGCTATCCGGGAGACTATGTTGCGCATAAACCCACGATAGAACGAATGGCTGAAACTCTTGACAAGTTCGAAGAGGATGTGTTCAAAGTGCCGACGGCTACGGTACGCGGCCGCCGGAGGGCGGTTGTATCGTTTGGAAAGGCTATCGAGGTCAAGCGGGGTGAGGATAAAAAGAGCACTATACACACACTTACCGGGTTACTTGAAGAGCGCGTTCAGGAATTGCTCGACGGTATTGCAGAGGGGGATTGATGGTGTGAATTCTTCAAGGTTTTAGTTTATTGGGGTATGTTTGCCTAATCAGCGCCCGGGCGAGAATCAGGGTGGGGTCTATTATTATGGTTTGGCCTATTTTATTATCGCAAACGGCGAGGGGTATTTCGGTGCAGCCGAGGATAATTGCTTCGACAGGGTGATTTTGGAGGTGATTAACAGCGGTCATTAGTTTTTGCTTTGCGGCTTCTGTTACCGGATTTGATTTTGCCTTGATGCCATCAGTTATGTCGTAAATGGCTTCTTGTACCATATTTTGGTTTGTATCATCGGGCAGGATGATATTAAAACCTGAGGGCTGGAAATAATGCTGATAAACATTTGATTTAGCTGTTCCGGTTGTGCAGAGCAAGCCGAGATTTTTGATTTTGGGATGGTTTCGGCTTATGAAATCTACGGTTTCTGCGACCATATTAATCAGTTTGATTTTTAGACCTGATTTTTTTAGTTTATCAAGTATAGCATCAAGGATAGGGGGGCAGTGTATGGAATTGCAGGGAATACCAACGACGGAGGCTCCGAGGTTCTCTAATTTTATTATGATTTTGAAGACAGCATCGGCTGGATTTGTTTTTGTTTTTCCGAGCAGGAATTCAGTTCTGTCCTCAATTTTTGCCGGCAGTGAGAGAAGGGCGATTGGTAAATGCTGCTGGTCTCGTTCCGCTATAGTCTGGTCGAGGATTTTCTTTGTCAGGTCGAGTCCGGCATAGGGCCCGACGCCGCCGACAATGCCGATTATATTCTCATTTTGCATAGATATCTCACTGGGGGTCGGGAATCGTGTCATAAAATGATTGGAATTCGCTGATGAGCATTTTAGTGACTTTGCCGGGTTTTCCGTTTCCGATTATTTGGCCGTCAAACTTTACGGCGGGGACGATATCCCTGGTGGTTACCGCGACGAAAAGCTCATCGGCGGAGGCGGCCTGAGTTGGGGTGAAAGATTTTTCTATTATTTCGATGCCGAGATTTTTAGCGGCCCTGATAACAAACATTCGAGTGATGGAGGGTAGGATATTGGCCGAGAGGGGTGAGGTTTGAAGGGTTTTAGCGAAGACGGCGAAGAAAGCCGAGCCTGCGCCTTCAGTAATCAGGCCGGTTTCATCGACAAGTATAGCCTCGCCACAGCCTTTTTTTGCGGCGTCGTTCATTGCAAGGACATTGGCCAGGAGATTGAGCGATTTTATATCACATCTT
>CAZIKS010000142.1:0-9511 GCA_964539795.1 uncultured Pirellulales bacterium | reverse complement strand
TCTAATCATCCCGCTATGCTTATATTGCTCATTAATAAAATAATCATGCTGATGCTATACCGCGAAAACTTATTCTATCCACAATATCCTATAGCATAAAAGCCCCTAAAAACGTCAAAAAAAGCACCTCCGCCAACCAACCCTAACCAATTTCCCCGCTGTTGCTGCCTGCGCTTCGGTCTATTCTTATTTTCTCCGGTGCTGCGCACCTGCGAAATACTGTAAGAACCTCATGCTGTCCTCCGGCAACAACAGCTAACATCAACAACCAGCGAACCATCCCAGCAAAACCACCACGCTCACCATTCCTCGCCACCGGCTAATAAACTCCCCACGCCACGCCCACAACCAGCCGCCCACGCCCACTCACCCGCCACCAGCGAGGCGTCCTCCCCCGGCCGCAGCCCACCACCGGCGAGCAAACCCCCAACGGCCACAACATCCCACCCCCACCCAAGCCGCCCGCTTTCCTCTCCTACCACCCCGACAGCTAATCTCCCCATCCAACTATCCATATACGGCTCATTAAAAAAATCCTGCTGCTGCTATACCGCGAAAACTTATTCTATCTAAAATATCCTCTAAATTAAGAGGCCAACTCCCCCTTTCCCAACTTCCCCATCTCCCCTATTTTAACATTCAGCAAGTCAACCAATCACTCGCCCCAAGCGCGACCTGCTAAAGTTTTCCCATTTTAACATTGGAAATGGTTCTTGTATCGGGTGTGCAAATTTGTACGTTTTTTGTCACTTTTTTTTCAATTTTTCTTCTTTTCCCGCTTTTTTCCCCGCTTTTTTCCCCGCTTTTTTTAACTTTTTGTCGTTTTTTTTCAATTTTTTGACGTTTCTTAAACCCCCACCCCCATTTTTGACCCAGAATCAAAGGTGCCTTAAAACCCTCCATACAAAACCACCCCCATTTTTAGCCCAAAAACAAGGGTGACCTAAAACCGCCCACACCCATTTTTAGCCCAAAAACAAGGGTGACAAAAATCCGCCAATCCCCATTTTAAACCCCCAAAACAAACCCAATCAAACACAATCAAAGCCAATCAAACCAAATTTCAGAACCAGCCGTAATTTTCTTCTGTTAATAAAACTTGTTTTTTGTGCAAAAATCCATATCTTGGATACTTTTGAAGTACTCTAAACCGTCATTAAGGAAAATTTATGCCGCGAAAAATTGTTGTAACTTCTGCTCTGCCCTATGCTAATGGCTCGATACACATCGGCCATCTGGTTGAATACCTCCAGACAGATATCTGGGTTCGCTTTCAGAAAATGTGCGGCAACCAGTGTTTATACTTCTGCGCCGATGATACCCACGGAACGCCTGTTATGATAAGTGCCCGCGCCGAGCAAATCACCCCCGAAAAGCTTATCCAGCGGATGCACAAAGAGCACAAGGCAGATTTCGACGCCTTTTACATCGAATTTGATAATTATTATTCGACGCACTCACCGGAAAACAAATATTTTAGTGAACTGATTTTCGACCGTTTGAACCGGGCCGGCTCCATCACAAAACGAAAAATTGAACAGGCCTATTGCGAAAAGTGCAAAATGTTCCTCCCCGATAGATACATCCGCGGTGCCTGCCCTCGATGCAAAGCCGAGGACCAATACGGCGATTCCTGTGACAATTGCGGCGGAACACATCAGCCCACAGAACTGATTAATCCTCACTGCTCCACCTGCTCAACTGAGCCGGTCCGTAGAGAAAGTGAGCATTACTTCTTCAAAGTGTCTGATTACGAAAAACAACTAAAAGACCTGATTACCAAAGGACACACCCAGCAATCAGTGGCCAACAAGCTTGAAGAATGGTTCACGGCCGGATTGAAAGACTGGGACATCTCACGAGATGGGCCTTATTTTGGCTTCAAAATCCCCGGTGAAGAAAATAAATTCTTCTATGTCTGGCTCGATGCCCCTATAGGATATATGGCCTCAGCAAAAAACTACTGTGATAAAAATAACCTCGATTTCGATAAGCTCTGGAACAGCGACGAATACGAACTGTACCATTTCATTGGCAAGGACATTATGTATTTCCACGCACTGTTCTGGCCGGCGATGTTAATCGGGGCAAACTTCAAAACCGCAAATAAACTCTTTGTGCACGGCTTTTTAACCGTGGACGGCACAAAAATGAGCAAGTCACGCGGAACTTTCATAAAGGCCGGTACCTATCTGAAATACCTCGATCCCGAGTACCTGCGATATTACTATGCCGGCAAGCTGACCGGCGGCATAGAAGATATAAATTTGAGCCTGGAGGATTTTTTAAACAAAACCAACTCAAATATGGTCGGCAAATTTGCAAACCTTGCCTCTCGTTCAGGACCGATGCTGACAAAAAAACTAAATGCCCAGCTTGGCAGCTTAGATGATTCAGGCAAGGAATTAATCGCTAAACTCACAGCCGCGAAAGACCAAATTATCGAAAACTATGAAACGCTTGATTTTTCCGCCGCTGTGAGAAAAATTACTGCCCTGGCGGACGAGGCAAATCGCTACGTCGAGCAAAATCAACCCTGGACAACTGTGAAAACCGATTTGGAAAAAACACGTATAACACTCACGGCGGTATTAAATGCCGTGCGTATCCTGACGATATACTTAAAACCTATCCTGCCCAAATATGCCGAAAGAATAGAAAAATTTCTAAATATTGATAAACTGAAGTTTGCTGATATTGATAATGTATTGGAAAATCATAAAATAAATAAGTTTGAAAGATTGGTCGAAAGAATTGATAGAAAGCAGGTGGACGCAATGATGGAAGAAAGCAAAGAAACCGAAGCTGGCAAATCCCCGGCAGCAGAACCAGCCGAGCCGATACAGACGGAATGTACAATTGAAGATTTTGCAAAGATTGACCTGCGCATTGCCAAAGTTGTAAACGCCCAATCCGTCGAAGGCGCCGACAGGCTGCTACGCCTGCAACTGGATTTGGGCCCAGAGCAAAGAGAGGTTTTAGCGGGTATCGCCCAGGCATATAAACCGGAAGATTTGACCGGAAAACTCGTCGTTTGTCTTGCAAATCTGAAACCCAGAAAAATGAAATTCGGAGTCTCCGAAGGCATGATTCTGGCTTCCGGCACCGGAGGAAAAGATATATTTATGCTCTCAGTAGATACGGGAGCAAAACCGGGACAGAGAATCAAGTGATAAAAATATGAAAAAAAAGCTCGAAAAAATTGCTCAAGAGGATGGGCGATACAATATACGCGCCATAAAGTTCATTTACGAAGGACTTGACAACGTAAAAAAACACACCACTGAACCCGGCCACGTAACCGGACAGGCGCTATGCGAACAACTTCGCAAATTAGCTGTTGAAAAATGGGGGCTTTTGGCAAAGTTGGTGCTGAATACCTGGGGTGTAAATAAAACACGGGATTTCGGCGAAATCGTTTACCTTATGATAAAACACAATTGGATGAGCGCCCAGCCGACCGATACAATCGAAGACTTCGACGATGTTTATGATTTCAAAACCGTCTTCAAAGATCAGTTCGAATTCTAATAGATTCCCGTTCTAAGCCTGACCTTTCGGCTTTGACTTTCGGGTATATGCTCAATGACTGAAAGAAATATCGAAATGTTGCCTATTGGCTCAATAGACGTGAAATATATTTTTGTGTCCAGGGACATACGTTTATGCATATTCCGCATATAGTTGACGGAACACCTATTTTTCCAGAGAGGCTTTTCGCATTATCACAGCAGGCAAACGCATCATATATTATTTCTCTTTTCAATCCCTGCTTCCACGTTTCGCCTGAAATTGCTCTTGCAGGACAATGAGTTACGCATTCTTTACAATCGCCGCAATAAGAGTTCTTTATCGGTTCCCCGACTTCCAGCTTAGCATCGGTAAGTACCGAGGCAAAACGAATCGCCGGACCGTATTCTCTGGTTATCAAAAGCGCCGATTTCCCCACCCAGCCCAATCCTGCAAGCGTCGCTATTGTCTTATGGGGCAGTTTAGTAGCCAATGTCATAAAATCCAGCTTCTCAAGAGTTGGCTCTATTGCTGCCGCATTATTGCCATGCTTCTTTAAATTATCGACGGTTTGTTTACACAAATATGATAAGAATTCGTTTGCTCTTTTATATTCCTGATAGTAGCGTTTGGTTGGCCCTTTTGATATACCTTTGATTATCCCTGCATCCAGTGCGACAGCCATCGAAACGGCAAATTTCATCGAGTCCCTTACTTCTCCAGCCAGTTCGCTTATATCCGCAAAGCCGACTAAGCAGGCGCCTTCTTTCATAAGTTTGGATTTTATCTCGGAATTCAAAGAAACCATATGTACTCTCCAAGTTGTTGTTTATAATATTTCATAATTATTTTCGATACGGCAAAGGTGTCGGGGCGAGCCATTCAACCAGTCGGTCCTTGATGGCCCAAGAGGTAAAGAAATTGCCCGCCGGCGTGTGGTGACCTATATAGTAAGGCTGCAGATAACTATCGACATCAACTTTGTGCCGCTCGTAATCACGGCGGAAAGCGTCACGCATATCGATAACAGGGTAAGGTTTGTATTTGAGCCAGTCGACAAAGCTTTGGTCAAATCTTGGTTTGCCCTGTAAGTCTGCGGCGATATTGCCACGTCCGAACGAAAGAATCACTATCAACTTTTTGCTGGTTTTTTCAACAAACTTTTCAACCCAGGTAATGACTTTTTTCGTTGAGTACAACGCTGCTTCAGTATGTATTTTCTTAATCTGCCGAGCTACATCAATATCGGCGATTATTTCATCGGGAATACCAAAACTCACCGCTACTGGGTTGACCAACTCCTGTGTGATTTTATCGCCTGCTCGCGCAGCTAATACCAATTGCAATATCGGGTCATCCTTGAAAGTCTCCCAGACGAAATCTTCGTCGCAAAGTTTGTATACATCTTCCGGCCTGCTTAACAGATTCTCAAACTGCTTGCAGCTATCCTGCTTAACATCCACCCGTAAATGAGGCAAAGTGAAACCGCATCGAGAGCCCCGGCCGAAACGAATCGACCGCCATGCGTCAAGACTGCGAAAGTGGTCGTCATCCCAGATGTTCAAAATGATATATTCGGCGCTGTTTTGTTTTTCAATTTTCAGCATACGTCGATATGCCTGATAGACACTATAGCCGCCGACACCATAGTTGCGAATCGGCTCCTGTAAATGGGCCGCCAGGTATTCGGCCCAGGTTTCGCCATTGCTGGCCTGGCTGCAATGTGTGAAACTATTACCGTAAGCGTGAATACGGCAGGGTTTATCAGGGAAGTTGACCACTTTTCGGGCTCCGTCAGGCTCATAGCTGTAGAATACCTTGGAGCCGTCCACACCCGTACTGCCAACAGCTTCGGCCTGCACCCATCCCAATTCGCAGTCATATTTAAGGATTTCACCAGGCTTGTAACTCTTTGGGCACCTGCCGTGAATAAAATCCTCAACCAACTCACGACTGGGCATAATCGAATGCAGATATTTCCTGGCTTGTGTAATCTTCGGGCCGTTCGCAGCTCCACAGGTCTTCGCTATATGAAATGCTGCCGCTACTGTGACCGTCGTCGATAATGTTTTTAAGAATTCACGTCTTTCCATCTGATACCTCTAAAGCAAACAATTTATAGTTTACAGGTTAGTTTGCTAAGTACAGGTTTTCACCGTTCAAGACGCTACTTACGACAGGATTTTTAAGATGATATTTTTGTAGTGTTCAACGGCCTTTTCTAAATCGCGAGTATCAATATACTCATCGGGCTTATGGCAAAGATGCGGTTTTCCCGGACCGAAAATCACCTCCGGTACACCTAAAAAAGCAAAATGGGGACCGTCCGTCGTAAAGCCCACGGCCCTGGTTTCTTTGATGCCGACTATAGAGCAAAAATCTCTGACAAAATCACTGTCTTCATCTGTTTCCAATGGGGCCACATCACGTACAACAGAAACCTCCGCCTCAAACTGAGGATTCTGCTGTTTTAACTTTGCAAAAATTTTTTCAAAATCAGAGATAATTTCCTCATGATTTTGACCCGGGAGAGTACGAATATCTATCTCAACATCACACTGGTCGGGAACAACATTAATCGCCTTACCCCCAAAAATCCTGTTGATGCTCATAGAGCAGGCCCCTAAAAGTTTGTGAGGACCGTATACAATTTCATAATCTTCTAACTCATCCAGAAAGGCCTTCATCGAAGTTATCGCATTTATACCTAATTCCGGTGTCGAGCCGTGAGCGGTCTTGCCCTTAGTTGTAACTTTAAGCCAAAATATCCCGCGGTGCCTCGTTACAACCTCAAAATCCGTCGGCTCGGGAATAATAACACCGGCCAATTCAGGCATATCACTCAGTCCCCGAACATATCGTAATGCCCCGCAGCTATCGGTCTCTTCGCCTGCTGCGGCAAAAAAGACCATGTCGCCTTTTAGCTCGACGTCGGAATCGACAATTTGTCTAATTGCCGTAACTGCGGCGGCGATTCCCCCTTTCATATCCGCTGAACCCCTGCCGTGAATCCTGCCGTCAATTTCAACCGCCAAGAAGGGTGGATATTCCCAACTCGCCCCGCCGGGAGGAACAACGTCAAGATGACAGACAAATAACAATCCTTTCTTCTCCCCTGATGATTTGACTTGGGCTGTGATATTGGCCCGGTTATTCCCCCAACGGTCTATTTGAGACTCTATTCCTGAAAGGCCAAACTCGGCACAAATCACCTCTGCTGCTGCCAATTCACCCTTTTGGACGGTCGTTTCCGCCTGAACCAGTTTTTTCAACAATTCTTTCATAATTAAGGGATTATACCACGAATAACCGTCAGAACCAAGGAGGTTATGGGCTTCTGCCGGTTTATTTGGCTGTTCATATTTAAAGGTTTTCTCTTTTAACAGAACCAGACAGAACAAACACAAAAGAAAAAAAAGAATTTTTGTTGCAGATAAAAATAAAAGAGAGCATAATAAAGGGTTAAAGAGTTTTACAGTCGGCACGAAGGAATATAAATGGGTTCTGTATTAAACGGGTTGATAAAACTTCAAAGTGTTGAAAACCGCCTGCGGGCTGTCAAAGCAAAACTCTCAAGATGCAGAAGAAATGTAATCATTCAGGAAAATCAAGTCAGAAGTCTTCAAAATGCTCTCGAAGCCAAAGCAGAAGAGATTCAACTGACCAAGATACAGTCCGACCGCCTTGAGTTGGAACTAAAGACCAAAGATGAAGCCATTGCCAGGTTAAGGGCCTCTCTGAACGCTGCAAAAACAAACAAGGAATACGCCGCAGTTCTTACTCAGCTTAATACCACCAAGGCCGACAATTCCAAAATCGAGACCCAAATCCTCGAATTGATGAAAAATATCGAAGCTGATGAGGCCGAGTCCGCAGAAATCCAGAGCCAGATAGACGAGCAAAAACAGAAGCTTGAACAAACACGCAAAGAAACGGAACTTTCCGCTGCTAAGTTTGAGACTGAAATCAAGGAGATCCAGAACCAGTGGACTCAGGTAGCAAAGATCATTCCCCCCGAGCCTCTCGAAGTATTCAAACGAGTAGCTGAAACCTATGACGGCGAAGCACTCGCTGTGATTGAGAAGCAGGAGGGAAAAACAGGGGCATATAGCTGTGGCGGCTGCTTTATGGGAATCACCGCTGAATCCGTCAATTTGCTTATGACTAAAGACGATATCATACGCTGCCCAAACTGCACAAGAATACTTATCTTGCAAAACTCACAAAAGGACCAGAAGTAAAGCGAACATGCGATGCGGGAAATAACCGTTTACACAGACGGCGGCAGCAGGGGTAACCCGGGACCATCGGCGGCTGGCTTTGTTCTCAAAGACAAAGATGAAAATCAGCTCTGCGCTAAAGCCCTCTTCCTTGGTGAAAATACCAACAACGCAGCAGAATATACCGCTGTTTGCAAAGCTCTCGAAGCTGCAAAAAAACTCGGCGCCGAAAAGGTAACTGTTCTCTGCGACAGTGAACTGCTTGTCAGACAGGTCAACGGCGGATATAAGGTTAAAAGTGAAAAACTAAGGCCACTCTTCCGCCAGACCATCGACTTACTTGCCGAATTTGAAACCTGGAAGGTTAAACATGTTACCAGAGAAAAAAACAAAGAGGCCGACAAACTCGTGAACCAGGCCTTAAATCTCGAACAGGATGTTGAGGAAGAACCAGTGTCCATTGTAAACAACAAAAAGCCTGTTCGCCTTGGTGTCTTAATCAGCGGCGGCGGGACAACTTTGCTGAATATTCTCGAATATATCAAACAAGGGCGTCTAAACGCCGAAGTTGCCGTTGTCATAAGTTCGCGTTCAACCGTAGCCGGAGTAGAAAGGGCAAAAGCTGCCGGTCTAAACGTAAAAATTATTCGCAAAAAAGATTCCCCTGACATCAACCTTTTCAGCAAACGCATTGAAGAAGAGCTTGTTGCTGCAAATGTCGACCTCGTCATTCAGGCCGGCTGGCTATGTCTGTGGAAGATACCGGCCCGGTACGAAAACTGCGTAATGAACATACATCCGGCTTTGTTGCCGAACTTCGGCGGCAAAGGCATGTGGGGGCATTTTGTCCACGAGGCGGTTCTCGAAGCAGGGTGTAAAATCAGCGGATGTACAGTGCATTTCTGCACTAACGAATACGACAAAGGACCAATAATCGTTCAACGCTGCTGCCCTATCAGGGAGGGAGACAATCCTGAAATACTCGCTTCAAGAGTTTTTGAACAGGAATGTATTGCTTATCCCCACGCAATAAACCTTTTTGCAGAAGATAAATTACTGGTCCAAAACGGAAAAGTAAAAATAAAATCGTGAACAGACGACAAAAAGCTATCTTAATAAATGTCATATCCGTAATAACCATTACCTCTATCGCAGTAGTTGCAATGATTAACCTCAAAGACTGGGTCAACCGTTCCGAAGCGATGCGGGCAATGGAACACCTCGGCAAGATTGTCCTGCAATACCGCCAGGAAAACGGCTCCGTCCCACCCCAGTCTTTTGTTGATAACATCAAAACCAATTTGAAGGGGCATGTTCGGCTCGGTAACTTGCAATATAGAGCGCTTTGGATTGATTTCGATTCTACACCCGATGATGTTTTAGCCTATGTCGAAAAAAAATACCACTCGTTTGTCCTGAGTAGCGGTTTTATCGTATTAAGACTGGACGGACGTGTGGAATGGATGCAAAAGCAGCAATTAGATATTCTACTGGCCCGGCAGCAGAGCCGGATGGAAATTGAGACACTCCGCAAATAGACTTAAAAACATAAGATTCCTGGCGACGAAATGAACTTCAACTTAGGTACCTGGCGCAGCTATGACTTATCTTGCTGTGACGATTGTGTTACTTCGACTTCCTTAGACTCGGTTTTGCTTGGCTCGGCAGCCTTAAAACCCTCAAGTTTTAAATGCTCTTCGTCTTGTACATCAATCTTTATGAGGTTTTTGTCCTTGAATTCGCCTCGCAGCATAGATTCTGAGAGTGGGTCTTCTATATAG
>CAZIKS010000141.1:0-9639 GCA_964539795.1 uncultured Pirellulales bacterium | reverse complement strand
TTCTGCGTTAAATCTTTGACGCATTTCGTTTCTCATTTGCTGTCTTTCCTCGTCAGAGGCATTTCTAAATCTTTCTCTCATAGCTGCTCTTTCTTCCGGAGAAAGATTTCCAAATCCCCCCATACCTCTGCCCCTGCCTCCACCCCTTCGGCGCTGCATTGGTTCCGGAGCGACAGGCGCACTTTGGCCCGTGCCCTGTTCTGTACCAACTTCCGTAGGCGCCGACGGCTGGGGCGGCGCAGCACTGCTTGCAAGAATAGGTTCCAAGGTAATTTGTCTTCCCTCCCATTCGATCTTTATCTGTGCAGGTTCAATAGCCACAATTTTTGCGTCTTTTACCATATCGCCGAGCTTGTACCATTTACCTTCTATCAGGACCTCATTACCCAATATGCCAAAAACCTGTTTTATGGGCTGCTCTTTCGGCGGGGGCGGCGCAAACAAATTGTTCTTCTTCAACTTTTTCGCCAATTCCCTGGATTCGACAAAATATTTGTCCATCCGGTCTTTGTCGGGTTCGCTCTGTTCAACAGCTTTTTTGACCAGGTTTCCGGCCATGGCTGAAGCTACAAAAAAACTCGTTATATTAACTAAAATGGCAACGGCCAAAACCGCTGCTGCCCCAAGCAGCAGAACCGTCGTAAATTCTTTTCTGTCTTTTATATAACTTAGTTTCATATACTACCCCGCTCACTTAGCAAATGTTGATACCTTTAAATCCAGTTCGACTTCCTGACGTTTTTTCGGGTCGCATTTTATATTCAACTGCTCTATGCCGACCAGATAAGGATTATTCTTGAGTTCGGCAAGCAAGTCGAGCACCTGGTCAAACTTACACTTGGCGCTGCATTTCAAAAGCACCAGCATGTACCCATCCTGCCGCGCTGATTTCCCGGCGCTGAACTGCACAGGTCCACTTTTTATTCCCGCCTTTTTTAACTGCTCGCTAAATTTGTCTCTAAAAAGGAACTTTTGTTCTTCCTGCTTTTCCGGCATCTCAAAGACCGGCACAATCGTCAATAAACCTTCCTGCTTAGCTTTATTGGGACTGATAATTCTTAAATCGGCCCTTGCAACGGCAAGTGACTCTCTGACCTGTGTCCAATGCTCAAGCCACGTGGTCGCAAACACAAAAATTAGAATAGCTGCAATAGAAACAGCTCCAAACTTCAGCGCCCGCTTATCTCTCTGGCTTAACTTGGCTATCATAGTTCCTCTTTTTTAAGATTTACTTTCAGGCTCTCTTTCTTGTCAAATTCCCATAATGAAAAGTAATAGTAAATTTGAACTTTTTGGTTTTGGAATCCTCGGAGGAGCTTTGTATCTTCACCTCTTTTATGCCCTTTCTGCTGCGCAGACTGTCCTGAAATTTGTACAGCTGCTCGGTGCCTGGAGCCTGGCCGTTTATAGTCACCGGCTGACCTTTTTTGAAAGTGAAACTATCCAGCAGTATTCCTTTGTCCGCATCCACATTTATCTGGTTTAAAAGCTGCAATATGTCGGGCCTTTGCTGCGCAACTGTCTTAATTAGCTTTTGCCGCTGTATAAGCAGTTGACAATCCGGCTGAGCCATTAAACTTTCCAATTGCCTGCTGCTGACCACGTCATCGGCGTACAGTACAGCAATGAACAAGAACAGCATTGTCAGTGCAATTATGCAGGCTGCCCTCGGCGAGTACAGCCAATGTTTCTTTGCTTTATCCCCGGTCGGACTGTATAAGCGCTCAAAGATATTAAACTGCTCTGTGCGCTTATCAAGTGCCATTGACGCAAGGCCTATCGGCACACGATATTCATAAATATCCGCAGGATACCATGGACCTGTCTGCCGGCTTATTTTCTGAACATTGGGCACAGCGGCCTTTGCAGTCAATCCAACCGAACAAAGAGAAGAAACTATCGTCTTTATTACGCTGCCGCTATCGGAGAGCACAAAAATCGGCAACTCCGTAAAATTGGAAAACCCAAATGATTCGAGGACACTGGTCGTATCCTGGACAAATCTCTCAATAGCTCCGGTTTGTTCGCCCGGTTGACCAGCTACGGAAAAATCATCCATTCCCATATCCAAACTCACTGCATTGCTCAACCGGCCGTTTTCTACCAGGCAAAGCTGTGTATTTTTCACGGCGATACTTATAACCACTTCAGCCGCGCGGAATTTTTCACCTGTGGAAAAGAAATTCTTCCAGGTTTCCGCAATCGGCTCACAATCCAAAAGTATTTTATCCGGCTTAAACCATCGTATGTTTTCCACGAAGTTCTGTAATGACTGTTTTCTTGCCACAGCTATGGTCACGGGAACTTGTCCATTCCTCGCCGGACCTGCTCTCCAAGCCATCTCCATCTGCTCAAGAGGTAACGGCAGGCGGGCTTCTGCCTGTAATTCAATCATCGCCGCCATTTCCTCTCCTCTCACCGCCGGCACTTCAATCCGGTAAAACACCACCGCTTCTGAACCGAGGCCGGCCATAACTATCCTCTCATCATCAGTTTGTGCCTTCACCATCGGCTGGAAAGATAAACCACACTCCTCGGCAAAAAACCGCCATGTCGATTTGGTAAGGTCGCAGCTTTTAGCCCAGAGAACTTCGAAAGTCCCATTGTGTTTTCGAAGAGAAACAGCCTGGAGGTTATTCTCCTGCTGCGATATCGCAATCACAGTCGGCCCTACAGCCGCATCTGTTATGTTAGTGCTCATATCTTTCAATTACTTACTCCCTGATGCCAGTAAAGTATATTACAAGGTGTGGAACTCCTATCGACCACGGCCTCAGTTTCCATCTTCGCTCCAGCGGCACCGTTTCTGTCGGCCGTCGCCAAACAGCGAATCGTATAAACATCAGAACGGGTGGTTATGTTATTGGCAATCTTTTTGAAAGTGTCAACATTGACTGACTCAACCTTCATCACTTCGGCAATACTCTGCATCCCTTCGGTCAAGGACTCTCTATAATTAATTATCTCATCGGCAATCTGTTCGGCTGTCTCCGTACCGCCAAATAGAGCCACCAAAACAACTTTCGATGCCGTGTTGATATTGACTTTCCCTTTTACCTTTTCGTCGTTGGTTATTGTTATTTTGTCGGCGATATTTGAAAACGTTTCCAAATCCAAGGGTTCCGCCTGGTCCGAATTTCTTCCCGAACTTCTATTAGCTCTTTTAGGACTCCTGTTGTTTATCAAATCAGAGATGCTTCCATGCCCGTTTCGTCCGCGATTTTCCACAATCCATTTCGCATAAGACCTGCTTATACTCAAAGACCTCACCAATCTGTTCTCATCAGCTTCGTTGATATTAATTCTGTTTTGGCCATCGGTATCTTTGTTATTATCATACGAATAACAGGTCAGGTATGTAATCCACCCATTGTCCAATACTTCTTCCTGCAAACCGGCAACACGTTCTTCGCCGGCATTCATTCTCTCAAAATCTGTTGATAAACCGGTATTGAAATTTGAATTCTGTCCATAAAACCATTCTTCACTAACATCCTTGACCAAAAGCAGTTCCCGTATTGTCCTGAAAGGTCCGTTGCGAATCGTATATCCATATCGCAGACTTTCATAATATCCACCCTCGACACCTCCCGGGCTCGGTGAGTCATCGGTGTCTCGCCAGTCTATTATGGCATCAGCGACTTCCTCAGTCATACCATACAGTTCCAGGAGCTGCTCTTTTGAAACGGTATTGATGTTCAATTTACTCGCTTCATCAATTACCTTAACGGCAAAGAAACACCGCTCCAGGTCAACGTCATTAAGGTCCTCCTCGTTATCATTCCATAAATCGAGCAGGTTGTCACTTTCCCTGGGATCTTCGTTGAGCACGGCAATAGCAGTATCTATGGCGGCGCGGCAGGCCCACTTGCATCGAAGAGATTCTGTTCGTGCAAGGCAGATTTTTGTATCGAGCCGACTGGTGCGTCCTACAGTTGCAACAATTACCGTGAGTACTACAACCACCCACAGCACCGCTACAAGAACAAGACCCTTATTATCACCCTCAATATTCATTTCTTTTACCTTTTTTTATCGTTCCCTATCGCTCTCATCACCAGTTTGCTCCTGCTCGCCCTGCTCAAGAATATCCATCTGGGCCCCTACCGACCTTACGAAATTTGCAATGAAAGATTCCATTATCATACCTTTTTGGTCGGGTCGGCCGGCCGCTATGGTCACTTCAGCCAATTCAGGAACAGACTCCAATTCCTCCGGCCATTCGCTCTGCCACTCTTCTTCGTCAAAATATCTGACTTGAAAAACATTAATGTTTTCAGCAACTACATACAGAACACCGCCCGGCTGAACATCTTTATCAGGATTCGGCCAAACACGTTTCATCAGTAACGACTGGTCTTCTTCTTTCACAAGAAAATACTCGACTTCGTACACATCGGCTTCCGGCTGGTCGGCTCTGGCTTTTGTTCGGCTGACAGTATAAAGAGTCAAAGAACTAACCATAGTTTCGTCCACAACATCAACAGCACCAACGAATTTGGTGTTTGTTAAATCACTGTCGCGATACAGATTCACGAGGTCAGTGGCGATTGTTTTGGCGGCAAATCTAACCTCGGCTGCAGTATCAATATTGCTGTCAAGCATTTCCGTGCCGACTGAGACGGCCTTTAGGGCGCCGACCGCCACCAGGGCAACAAATGCACCTATCGTCGAGGCCAGCAGTATTTCCACCAGCGTAAAGCCTGTCCTTCCGATGGACATCTTCTTTATCTGTAAACCCTTCACTGTTCCTCCGTCTCGATAGACTCACCTGTTCCACTGAACATTGTGTCGATTGAAATACTGTATGGATGATTTCGATCGACCCAACTGACAGTTATATTCACAATATATAGATTATCAATCTCGTGGGATTCGGTTGTAATTTCCCAGTGATATCGGCGCTCAGACTCTTCAGTATCTCCCTGCATCTCGCCAGAGTCGATAAAGCCATCGATGCCGATATAATCAACCATTGCAAGCTGCTTTTCGGCACATGCTATGGCTGTTTCAAATTGTCTGTTGAGCTTGGCCTGACTTAGAGAGCGGGTACTTATCGCTCCCAGCGCTAAAACAGCGCCGCACAGAACAATGCTCGCCAGCACTGTCTCAATCAGCGTAAAACCTGTTTCGCTTTTTTTTACTCTCACTGCCATTGCTCATCCAAATCAATGGTACCGACTTTAACTTCCTTTGCGGTACCCGGATACATTTTTACCTTGCCGGTGGCGGCTGAAATACTTACTGTTATGTGGTTTTTACCGTCACCAATCTGAATCACCGCCGACTGTGCAGTTCCATCAGGCAAAAAAGCTATTGATTGAGATTCTGCCTGCTCTAAAAGTTCCTCGGAACCGACCGAGTCGATTTGAATACTCTCGAATTCAATGTCACCGGCCAATTCAACCGGCTTGAAGTATAAATCCTGCACCGTCAGCTTTTCTGTTTCATCGGTTTGGTTATTCAACTGGTCGATAGTCAGGGCAAAGCTGTTATTTTGCGCGTCCAATTCCATTCTGCATGTACTTCGCCGCTCAATTGCCGTTATCCTTGCATATTTTGATGCAAGCAAAAACTGTCGTGCGGCTTTTTCGGTCAACATCCTCTTATATGTTCCAACAGTAAAGCCGCCGCCGACACCTGCGATAAGGACAATAAGAACCACCACAAGGAGCATTTCAGCAATGGTAAAACCACAACGCCTGGTTTTTAAGTTTTGCGTTTTCATTCTCTACTATACCGTATCCTAATCGTTATATATGTCCTCGTTATCTCCTTCACCACCCTCCTGGCCGTCCGCCCCCATACTTATCAAATCGAAACTACCCGGATTAACCTGCCCTTCTGCCACATAGATATAAGGGTTGCCCCACGGGTCAAGAATCTCACTCGGCTTTAGATATCTTCCGTTCCACTTATCCTCGAGGTCAGACGGCGCAACAATCAATACATCAAGCCCTTCTGAATCATCCGGATATCTTTCGCAATCACTGTAAAATTTCAAAAGTGCATCTTCGATAATCGCCATCTTGGCTTTAGCTATGTCCCTCTTGGCCTTGCCCAGACCACGGAACATCTTTGGCGCAACAAATGCAGCGAGCATCGATATAATCAAAATAACTATAAGTAATTCCACAATAGTAAATGCTCTTTCCTTCTTTTTCATTTGGATACCCTTCCAAAAATCAGTGTTTCTATTTTATGTTTTATGTTTTTTTAAAATCCCGCACCGCCGAGTTCCATTATGACTATCGGCAGCAAGGTTGCTGCAATAATAAAACCTATGACCAGAGCAAGAAGTAAAATTAAAACCGCCGGAAAAATCGCTATAAACTTAGCTATCGCTGCGTCAGCTTCACCGTCAAAAGTATCCGCAGCATTAAGTAACAGCATATCGAGTTGTCCGGTCTGTTCACCAATCGATGTGATTTGAACAAGCAGGGGTGGAAAATATCCCGACCTTGCAAGAGGCTCAGCCAGCGAAGTGCCGGCCTTGACATTTTCAGCCACATCATCAATTCCCCTTCCCAATAATTCATTACCGAGAGTGTCACGAACAATGCTGAGTGATTCTAAAATGCTGACACCACCTTTAGTCAATGAACCAAGGGTCCTGGCAAACCTGCCCACCGCTATCGTCCGCAAAACAGAACCTAAAATAGGTATCTTTAACTTGAAGGTATCCCATTTGATTCTGCCTTTGGTCTTTGACCATTTTGCAAGGTAAACCCATACCACTGCAATCACAACCGCAACAAGCCACCCATAACTCTTTAGAAAACTGCTCAATGCCAGCAAGACCTTTGTCGGCCAGGGCAGAACCATTTCCCCTCCGCTTATAGTTGCCAATATATTTGGCAATATCCAGGTTATTATCACGATCACAGAGACGATACCGAGACTTAAAACAAAAATAGGATAAGCCGAAGCATTTTTCATACTGGTCTTTATCTTCTCATCTCGCTCTAATATTCCCATCAACTGGGCGGTCGTTTGTTCGAGAATCCCGCCTGTTTCACCAACTCTTATCATCGAAAGATATAACGGACTGAAAACATTTTCATATTTAGCCATAGCCTCTGAAAGTGACTGCCCGGAACTTACCGACTCGACAAGTCCGCCCAGCACATCTCTCATTGCAATCTTATGTTGCTGTTCACAAATAATTTCAAGCGCATTCAGTAGCGGAAGACCCGCTCGTAAAGCTGCGCTCAACTGGCTGGTCATAGCTAAAATGTCCTTGCCCGTAATCCTTCGCGAACCAATTTTAATAAAGCCGGTCAGGTTTGGTAAAGCTATGTCGCCGGTCTCAGCAGTTGATGCAGATTTTCCTTCTGCCAGTTCTATTACGAACTGCTCCTTTTCAAGCAGCCCGGCAACGGCACCTTTACGGTCGGCTGCCTCAATTGTGCCTGTAATGTGCCCTCCGGCTTTATTAACGGCTTTATAACTGAACAAACCCAAAATTCATACCTCGATTGATTGTACTTTTTAGTTTTCCCTCATTCCTATTCGCCGATACCCTGAGTAACTCTGAATACCTCCTCCGGCGTGGTTATACCATCCAAAACCTTTTCAATACCGTCGTGCCGCATACTAACATGGTCCGATGGTGCGGCCTTTATTATCTGCTCGGTTGTCGGCCTTGATGCTATCAATTCCCGCAAAGAATCGGTTATCCGAAGCATTTCGAAGATGCCTGTCCTTCCTTTCATGCCGCTTTGCAAACATTCATTACAGCCGGTACCGTGATACAAATCCATGTCCGTTTTAAGCTCAACCGAGTTATTCAGGCTTTTAAGGAGGTTTTCATCAGGTCTATAGTGTTTTTTGCAATTTAGACAAATCTTGCGCACCAGTCTCTGGGCCAACACAGCCTCCAAGGAACTTGCCAATAAAAATGGTTCGAGCCCCATATCAAGCAATCTTGTAACGGCTCCAGGTGCATCATTAGTGTGAAGTGTTGAAAAAACAAGATGCCCTGTTAATGCAGCACGAATTGCTATATCAGCGGTTTCTCTGTCCCTGATTTCCCCAACCATGATAATATCGGGGTCCTGCCGGAGTATATGCCTTAATCCAGTGGCAAAAGTCAGGCCCCTTTTGGGATTTACCGGCATCTGAATAATGCCTTCAAGCTGATATTCGACGGGGTCTTCAATGGTTATTATCTTAAATGCAGGCGTATAAATGCTGTTTAATGCTGCATAAAGGGTGGTAGTCTTGCCGCTGCCGGTCGGGCCGGTAACAAGGACAATGCCGTGAGCTTTATGTAAGGATTGATTGAAACCCTTCAAACAGGCGGGATTCATGCCTAAACCGCTAAGTTCTATCAAGGACGCTGAACGGTCAAGAATTCTCATTGTTATAGACTCGCCAAATATCGTAGGAACAGTGGAAACACGGATATCGACCTTGCCTTTTTTACCGGCAAACTCGATATGGCCGTCTTGAGGGACAAAACGCTCGGCTATGTTCATATCCGCCATAATCTTAATTCTGGAGATAATGGCGGCTTGTAAACGCTTTGAGGATGGTGCTTTATCGATAAGCACACCATCAATTCGGTACTTGATTTTTACCTGGTGGGCAAAAGGCTCGATGTGAATATCACTGGCGAGGGCGTCAATTGCTTCGAGTACAATTAAATTAACGAGATTTACTACTGAGGGCTCTCTGGCCATTTCACTTAGCTTTGCAGCAGTGTATTCTCCGTTTTCCATATCGACTTCTGCTGTTGGTTCGGCTGGCACGAGATTGTCGAGCATTCTCGCTACGTTGCTGCCGTAAAACTTTAGTGTAGCATTCTTTATGTGAATTGGTTCGGCATAATATCGTTTTATATAACAGCCGGTAACGAGGCGTAAATCCTCCAGAACTCCGGGGGAAAATGGGTCGGTCATTGCGACGGCTAAACGCCCGTTTTCGTGCCATAAGGGCAAAATATTGTACCTGCTGACCAAATCAGGGGGCACGAGAGATATAATATCAGGTGTTAGGGATATTTGCGAAAAATCGATTTTTTCGATACCGGCCTGTAGCGCAAGTGCTTCATTTAACTGAGGTTGCGTGATATAACCAAGGTCGATTAAAAGTAGGCCGAGACGGCGATGCTCCACTTTCTGCTCTGCAAGGGCAAAATCAAGGCTGGATTGGTCAAGATACTGCTTTTCACACAGCAATTGGCCTAATTTTTTCCTCGGTCGAAGTTCCATAGAGAATTCTCACTCTTTAAGCAAAATTGTCCACAGAAACGTAATTATATATAAATATTAGACTTATGTCAATAGTAAAAAGCCTCTCAAAGGGCCGGTATGGCCGGTTAAATGAAAAGACCTACATTAATATATAGACGCTCGAAAGTAGTTTTTTGTTACAAAAAAAAGGTTATTATCGGAAAAAAACAAGGCTTAATTGATACTGATGGCTTTTGTGCGATGTTCGTTTTTAGTTCAAAAATGGGGGTGGTTTTGTATGAAGGTTTTTAAGGCACCTTTGTTTTTGGGCTGAAAATGGGGGTGGGGGTTTTAAAAAAGTCAAAAAATGACAAAAAAACGCAAAAAATGTCTCACTTTTTGAACAAAAAGCTAAAAAAAGCGGAAAAATTGAACAAAAAGCGAAAAAATGACACGTTTTTGT
>CAZIKS010000140.1:2562-9752 GCA_964539795.1 uncultured Pirellulales bacterium | reverse complement strand
TTTGTCGTTTTTTTTTCAATTTTTTGACGTTTTTAAAACCCCCACCCCCATTTTTAACCCAAAATCACCCCCCCCCACAAACTACCAGCCGCCCCGCCAAAACCACGTCCCGGAACCTGTGTTCTGGAATCTGCTCTTTGGAATATATGTCCTGAATTATGCGTCTTTTTCTATTTTTAATTCGCCATTTGTTAGCAGCTGGCCGCTAATTTTTCCGTGAAATTTGTACAATCTGCGGTTAAAATAGCATCCAAATGGCGAATTTTAATATAAACAGCTCCTTTAAGCCCGCTGGCGACCAGCCGCAGGCTATAGAGCGCCTCGTAGAAGGCCTTGGCAGCAAAAAAAAATACCAGACCTTAATGGGCGTTACCGGCTCCGGCAAAACCTTCACCATGGCCAACGTCATCGCCCGGCTCAACCGCCCGTCTCTGGTTGTCTCGCACAACAAGACCCTGGCCGCCCAGCTATATGAAGAATTCAAGGAGCTGTTTCCGGAAAACGCCGTCGAATATTTCGTCAGCTATTACGATTATTATCAGCCGGAAGCCTATATTCCTCAGCGTGATATTTACATAGAAAAAGACGCCTCAAAAAACGCCGACCTCGACCGGCTGCGACTTTCAGCAACTACCAGCCTGTCAACGAGAACCGATTGTGTAATCGTCGCCTCCGTCTCCTGTATTTTCGGCCTGGGCTCGCCGGAAGACTACAAGGCCTCGGTTGTCGCCGTTCGCACTGGTGATAATATCGACAGAAACGAACTGCTCGGCAGGTTCGCCGACCTGCAGTACACAAGAAACGATTTCGACTTCCAAAGGGGCAAAATCAGGGTTCGCGGCGATATCGTTGAACTTTATCCGTCTTATGAATCTTTTGGCATTCGCTTTGATTTCTTCGGCGACAGTATAGAAACAATAACATATATAAATCCTGTCTCCGGCCAGACCCTTGCTGAAGAGTCGCAGGTCTTCATATATCCGGCGCAACACTATATTATGCCCGACCACAGAATTATGCCGGCGGTGGAAAGCATTAAGGCTGAACTGGCCGGCAGGCTGCAGGAATTTCGTCAGGACGGCAAACTCCTCGAAGCCCAGCGCCTGCAGGCGCGAACAATGTACGACATTGAAATGATGCAGGAGGTTGGCTATTGCAGCGGAATTGAAAATTACGCCCGCCACCTCTCCGGCCTGCCGCCCGGAGCAAGACCTTACACGCTGATTGACTATTTTCCCAAGGACTTTCTTTTATTTATTGACGAATCGCATGTTACTATTCCACAGATTCGCGCGATGTGGGCCGGCGACAGAAGTAGAAAAACAGTCCTGGTTGAACACGGCTTCAGATTGCCCAGCGCACTGGACAACAGGCCTCTGCGCTTCGAGGAGTTCCAGCAAAACTGGGCCAACGTCGTTTTCGTTTCCGCCACCCCAGGGCCGTTCGAACTGGAGAAATGTGATAACGAGGTTGTCGAGCAAATCATAAGGCCTACCGGGCTGGTGGACCCGCAAATTTTCGTTTATCCTGCCGAAAATCAGGTCGAACACCTTCTGGGCGAAATTGCAAAACGAGTCAAAGCCAAAGAGCGGATGCTCGTTACAACTTTGACCAAAAAAACTGCTGAAGACCTGTCGGCCTATATAGCGAAGAAAGGCTTCAAATGCCGTTATTTGCACAGTGAAATCGACACCCTGAAGAGAATTGACATACTCCGCGACCTGCGCAATGGCGATTTTGACGTGCTGGTCGGCATAAACCTTTTGCGGGAAGGCCTGGATTTGCCGGAAGTCTCAGCCGTCGCAATCCTCGACGCCGACAAGGAAGGCTTCCTGCGAAGTAAGACTTCGCTGATACAAACTATCGGCAGAACCGCGCGAAACATCAACGCCAGCGTCTTTCTGTACGGCGATACGGTAACCGAATCAATGCAAAAAGCTATTGACGAAACCAACAGACGCCGTACAATTCAGTTAAAATATAATAAAGAGCACAACATTACCCCGCAAACTATAAGAAAGGAAATTCGTAAAACTTTAACCGACCAGGTAAAAGCAAGGCAAACCGCCCTCAAAGCCGTCCGCTTTACCGATTCGGAATATGAAAAAACAGAGCTGGCATCTCAGATCGAAAAAGAAATGCTTGAAGCCGCCGAGGCGCTGGATTTTGAGCAGGCTGCTTTTCTGCGGAACCAGCTTCGGGAACTGAAAGAACTGCCGGAATTTGTCCTGCTTGATTCGAGAAGAAAAAAACGCGACCATTTAGCCGCAAAAAAATACAAGACCAATAAAGGAAAAAAATAAAATGAAGAAACTGGACATTGCGAAAGCAAGGCCTTTAATAAAAATGGCGATTGAAGAGGACCTCGGCCAAGGCGACACAACCAGCGAACTTTTCATCAAGGACAATACATTCACAAAAGCAAACATTGTCTCACGCGAAGAAATAGTTGTGTGTGGTATGGATGTCGTTAGAGAAATCCTCAGATGCTATGATGAAAAATTAAAACTAAAGGTCCGCGTTAATGACGGCGAGTCAGCTTATGTCGGACGAAAACTCGCCGCAATTGAAGGACCTTTGTGCTCCATGCTCAGTTCTGAACGTGTTATGCTCAATTTCCTACAAAGGCTGAGCGGAATAGCCACGACCACTCGTAAATACGTCCGTGCTATTGAGGGCACTAAGACAAAAATTTACGACACACGAAAAACCACACCCGGGTGGCGAATCCTCGAAAAATACGCCGTACGTTGTGGCGGCGGTTATAATCACCGGCTGGGACTGTATGACGGCATCCTGATTAAAGACAACCACCTCGCCCAGCTCGGCAGAAATTTTTACCCTAAACTGGCAAAAATAATCGTTGAAGCAAGAAAAGTAAAAGGCGTTAAATTCGTCGCCGTAGAGGTCGACCACGTCGACGACCAACTCAACCACGTGTTAAAAATTCCAGGTGTAGATATTGTGTTGCTTGATAATATGGGCCAATGGCAGCTAAAACATGCCGTTGATATGCGAAACGAAATGTGCGACAAAAGTAAAAAACCGCTTCTCGAAGCTTCGGGAAATATAACATTAAACAATGTTTCAGCCATCGCCCAGTGCGGTATTGACAGAATCGCTATCGGTGCTATCACCCATTCAGCCACAGCCGTTGACATCGCACTCGACAGGTAAACAAACTATGTCTAAGCCCGACGCACTCGATTCCGATAAAATAAAAATAAACCTGAAAACCAAACTTATCGGCAAAGAGATAATTGTTTACGACTCCACCTCAAGCACCAACGATATTGCCGCCGAATACGCAAAGAACAAAAAAAATAACGGTCTGGCAATCTTCACCGAACAGCAGACCGCCGGCCGAGGCAGAGCGGCAAACAAATGGCTCACCGGCCGGGCCGACAGCATTCTTTGTTCAATCCTCTTAACCGAAAGCAAATTAAACGGCGAACTGCTTTCACTTGCCTGCGCCGTCGCCACCACTGAGGCCATAGGCAAAATTGGCCCCAGCCACGCAAAGATAAAATGGCCGAATGATATCATTCTAAATGAGAAAAAAATAGCCGGCATTCTGCTGGAATCGAAGGTAGATAAAGGCTGCAAAAGTTATATCATTGGCATAGGAATAAACTGCCATCAAACAAAAGATTCTTTTCCCGACCAATTACAGCAAACTGCAACAAGTATCGACATTGAAAGCGGCTCATTCACCGACAGAATCTCGCTTGCAAAAAGATTATTGACTTCAATAGACCACTGGCTTGAAGCAGCCGGCAAAAGCAGCACGAAAGTAATAAACCGATGGCGTAAACTAAGCATCCAGTTGGGCCACAGGGTAACACTTGTTTTTAACGACAAAAAGTTTACCGGCAATTGCATTGGAATAGACCCTGAGAAGGGTTTAATTGTCCAATTGGACACCGGAGGCACAAGGTTCTTCGACGCCGTTCATACGACCATTGGGAGATAACCGAAAGACTGGAGTTAAAATTATGTCGGAAAAATTTGATGTAGCGGTAATTGGAAGCGGGCCGGGCGGTTTTAGAGCCGCCACCAGATGCGCCCAAAAGAATGCTTCGGTAGCTATTATCGAAAAGGAATCCATCGGCGGAGTCTGTCTCAACTGGGGCTGTATTCCATCAAAAACGCTGCTTGCCTCGGCTCATGCCCTGCTGACAGCAAAAAATGCGAGCAATATGGGAGTTGATATCGGTTCAGCAATAGCAAACTGGACCAAAATACAGACAAGAAAAGACGATATAATAGTTGCTTTACGCAAAGGTATGACCGCTTCAATGAAAACTACCGGGGTGAAAATGATTCAAGGTTCAGCGATAGCAACCTCACCAGGCAAAATAAAAATACAAAGCAACGGTACAACAACAGAAATTCAAACCGACAAAATAATAATTGCCACCGGTTCAAAACCGATTGAAATCCCTACGATCCCGTTCGATGGACAGACCGTTATAAGCAGTAAAGAAGCCCTGAATCTTCCTCGAATTCCAAAATCTATGGTAATCGTTGGCGGCGGAGTAATCGGCTGTGAAATGGCGTGTGTATATAGCGCTGTTGGAACAAAGGTAACTATTGTAGAAGCACTTTCACACCTGCTTCCTATGGAGGACCAATGGGTTGGCCGATTGATAAAACGTGAATTTAAAAAACTCGATATGGATGTTTTTACCGACCAAAAAGTTGCTTCAGTGGACAAATCCGCCGAACTGCCAAAAGTAGCTCTGCAAAGCAGTCAAACAATCGAAGCAGAAAAAATATTGGTTTCAGTTGGGAGAAAGGCGGCATGCGACAGGGAAACCATCGAAAACCTTAATCTCAACCTGAACGATTCGGTAATTTCGGTCAACCAGAAAATGGAAACCAATATCCCCGGCGTCTATGCCGTCGGAGACGTTGCAGGAACAACTTATCTCGCTCACGGCGCCACCACCGAAGCCGAAGTAGCCGCGGCAAACGCCACCGGCGGCAACAAAAAAATGGCGGATTATTCTCTCATACCAAGGGTAATTTATACCTTCCCTGAAGTGGCATCGGTTGGCAGGTCGCAGAAAACATGTGAATCCGAAGGCATTGATATTTCCATAGGAAAGGCCTTCTTCAAAGCCAACGGCCGAAGCGTAGCACATAACCAGACGGCAGGCCAAATAAGAGTTGTAAGAAATAAATCAACAAACCGCATAATGGGAATCACGATCGTCGGAGAAATGGCAACCGAATTAATTGCCACCGCCCGGATTCTGATAGGGACTTCCGAAAAAATCAACGAAATAACATTCGCACACCCGACTCTTTCAGAAACACTCGAAGAAGCCGTTAAAAATGCTCTTGCTTAAAATAATTTTTAGGTGTAGAAATATAGGCTGTAAAGCCAAAACAAAAGAGTATAAGTAATGAATCAAACAATTAAAGTTATAATTGGTATCGTAATTTTAATGGGTATTGTCCCGTGGTTAACCGGCTGTAATCAGACCCAACTCGTCCAAAAAAAGGGAGCCGAAACAAATTACCACTGGCGGCATAACGATAGCTCACTGGCGCTGCTAAAAAATAACAAGGTCATATGGCAATTCAACTACGACGATAAACAGAGAAAACCATACTTTCATCCGCTGTCACTGACCGACGGAACAGAGCTGACCTGGCTTAGGCCGCCAGACCACCCCTGGCACAAGGCGCTTTGGTTCTCCTGGAAATACATCAACGGCCTCAACTACTGGGACTGGGAAAAAGACCCTGAAACCGGCCGCTCTGAAGGTATAACCGAGTTGCTCAATGTCAAAACCATCACCAACAAAGACTATTCGGCCAAAATCGAAAGTAAAATAATCTACCATCCCCCGGGAAAACCCTCGGTGCTGACTGAAAAGCGAATGATAACTGTACACCCACCGGATGAAAACGGCTGCTACCGTATCAATTGGCAAAGTATTTTCACAGCAGGCAACGAGGATGTAATACTCGACCGCACACCTATTATGGGTGAGCACAACGGCAAGAGCTGGGGCGGCTATGCCGGACTTTCTGCACGCCTGGCAAAAAATGCTTCCGACTGGCAGGTCATAGACAGCCAAGGGCGAAGAGACCTGGAAGCTAACGAAAAACACAGCCGATGGCTCGACTTCAGCTTAAAAACCCCTTCTGGCAATATCGGCGGTATCGCTATGTTTGACCATCCAGAAAATCCGCGACACCCCAGCCCCTGGTATGTTATTATGGCCGAACCTATGCGATATTTCAGCCCTGCGTTTCTTTTTTACAAACCATACACATTGCCGGCTGGAAAAAGTCTCACATTGCAATATCGAATCTTAATCCATCCCGGCAGGCCAAAGCCTGAGCTTATGGAAAAAGAATGGAACATATTCAAAAGAAAGACCCGAAAATGACCAAAAAAAAATTAACAAGACGCCAATTCATAAAAACTGCTGCAGGTACAATTGCCGCTCCTTATATTATTAAGTCCACGGCGCTCGGCAACAGCACGACTCCGCCGCCAAGCCGGCGGGTAACACTCGGACACATCGGTGTCGGCGGACAGGGCAGCTGGCTACTCAACAATTTCCTGCAGCTACAAGATTGTCAATCTGTAGCCGTCTGCGACCCTTTTAAATCCAGACGTGACAAATGGGCCAATCAAATCGGCTGCGTATCCTACAATGATTTTAGAGAACTATTGGCGCGTGACGACATCGATGGTGTTGTAATCGCCACGCCGGACCACTGGCACGTACCGATAGGCATAGCCGCAGCAAAAGCGGGAAAGGATATGTACATCGAGAAGCCCCTTGGCCTGAGTATCACAGAAAATCAGGCGATTCGCCGGGCCGTCAACCGCTTCGGCAGAGTTTTCCAGTACGGCACACAGCAACGTTCCGGCCGGAACTTCCGCTTCGCCTGCGAACTGGCCCGAAACGAACGCATTGGCAAATTGCACACCATCCACGCCTGGTGCGACCATGGTGAAGAGGGAGGCTCAAAAAAAACCGAACCCGTGCCGGAAGGTTTCGATTATGACCTCTGGCTCGGTCCGGCGCCGAAGGCTCCTTTCAACAGCGACAGATGTATGCGTACAGACCATCGTAAAGGAGGCTACCACATTTCAGATTATGCACTGGGATTCATCGCCGGCTGGGGAGCGCATCCTCTGGACATTGCTCAGTGGGGAAATG
>CAZIKS010000140.1:0-2552 GCA_964539795.1 uncultured Pirellulales bacterium | reverse complement strand
CCCGGACGAATATGAAGGAACCGGTGTATTTCCAAAAGACGGTCTCTACGATACCGCCACCGATTGGGACCTGAGGTGCCAATATACCAACGGCGTGAAAATGCGGTTTATGAGCGACCGTGTTGCCAAGCCAATCGTCGAGAAATATCACCCCCATTTTGTTACCCACGGCACAACGTTTATCGGCTCAACCGGATGGGTTAGTGTCGACCGTGTCGGAATCTATGCCGACCCGCCTTCACTTTTAACATCCGTCATCGGCTCAAACGAAATCCACCTATATGATAGTAACAATCATTATAAAAACTTCGTCGATTGTATAAAGAGCAGGGCCGATGCCATAAGCCCCATCAACGCAGCCATCCAGTCCGACATTATCAGCCAGCTCAGCGATATTGCCATCCGTACCAGCCGAAAGATAAAATGGGACCCCAAAAAAGAAATAATTATAGATGATAAAGACGCCTCGCGTTTTCTTACTCGCTCTATGCGAAGTCCCTGGCGTCTCTAAAATAATAACCAAAACTGCTTAAGGAGTCATTTTAATGGGAAAAATTAGCATCGGAGTAAATCTTGAGTTTGTTCGTCACGCGGATAAACCCTTCGAATGGGCTGTCGAAAAAGCTGCAGAACTCGGATACGAATACGTAGAACCGTGGGTCCATCTGGGCAGAGAACTAATCAGTGAAGCCGGTTACTTTGCAACCGTTTCGATGTTTGATGACCCTTACCGAATCAAACGAGCCTGCGAGAGGGCCGGTATCAAACTCTCCGCCTTATCTTCACACACTCCGCTTTGCAAGCCGGATATAAGCACCAATTATCTAAAACAATCGATTCGCTTTGCAGCCGAATGCGGAGCGCCGGTAGTTACCACCGATGAAGGACCGAAACCTCCCTGGACAACCGAGGAACAGGACCACGTCCTGATGCGATACGTGCTCACCGAAGCCGCCGCCATCGCCGAGCCTCGGGAAATTTTAATTGGCCTCGAACCGCACCAGCAATACAGCAAAACTCCTGAAGGCCTCGACAGAATTTACGAACTCGTTGATTCACCGGCTATCGGCATCAATTTCGACACCGGCAACAGCTATCTTGCCGGCCAGAACCCAATAAAATGGCTAAAGCACGTCAAAGACAGATTGGTCCACCTGCACGCAAAAGATATCTCCGTCCAGCAATCCGAGGACAAACGAGGTAAAGTTACAGGCACACCATCCGGATGTGCATGCGGTCAGGGCGTTATTGATTGGAAAAAGGTCATCGAGATTTGCAAAAGTGTCCCGCGCGACATTGTTATGAGCGTCGAATGTGGTACCATCACGCAGGCCGAAGAAAGTATCGACTACTTAAAAAAGCTGGTATAGCCCGGCCTCTATTTGAAAACATAAAATTCAGGACTCACCGTGCTCGCCGTAGCTGAAAAAACTCAAAAACAAACTTTGCAAATCTGTGATTGCGGACTTGCCGATTTCAGGGAGGTTTTGCAGAAGCAGCACCAGCTAAGAGATAAAAGACGCCGGAACGAAATAACTGATACGGTTCTAATCACCGAACACCCCCTTGTCATTACCCTCGGCGCCCGTCAAAGTGCAAACAAACTGCTCGTAAGCCGCAGTGATTTGGAAAAACAACAGATTGATGTAGTTGACATCCGCAGAGGCGGCGGAACTACCGCCCACAATCCCGGCCAGTTGGTTTTTTATCCGATTCTGAATCTGCACCGCCTTGGCCTTGGCATCAACGAATATATCAGAAAACTCGAAGCGATAGGAATAGAGCTGCTCGAACTTTTAGGCATCAGCAGCCGCAGACGCGAGGGTTTTCCCGGCTTATGGGTCGGAGATAGAAAAATCGCTTCTATCGGGGTTCGCGTTTCAAAATCCGTAACTTATCACGGTATGGCGATGAACATTCAAAATGACCTGAGCATTTTCGATTATATAATACCCTGTGGCCTGAACGGCATAAAAATGACTTCCGTTTACAAGGAAACTGCCAAATCCCATTCAATGACACATGTAAAAGAAAAACTGGCAAAACTGCTTATCAGGCATTTCTCAAACATTAATAAGCGACATAAATTGCCTTCCTGGCTTCACAGGCCTTTACCAGCCGGTGAAAAATACAATTACACGAAGAATCTGTTGAATTCTCTCGGCATGGAGACAATCTGTACCAATGCCAACTGTCCCAATCGCAGCCTCTGCTGGGCCAGAGCAACAGCCACAGTCTTGATTTTAGGTAACATCTGCACTCGCAACTGCAAATTCTGCTCCGTATCCACCGGCAAACCCAAACCCCCCGACCCCACCGAGCCGCTGCGGATAGGCGAGATGGCAAAGCAAATGAAGCTGAAATATTTGGTAATTACCAGCGTCAACCGTGATGATTTGCCTGATGGCGGCGCCGGCCACTTCCGCAACTGCATTAAAAAGGTTAGACAGCAATGCCCGGATATAAAATTCGAAATCCTAACACCCGATTTCCATATGTGCCAACAACGCGCTCTGGAAATCCTAAAAGACGCCCTGCCCTTCGTATTCGCT
>CAZIKS010000139.1:0-9789 GCA_964539795.1 uncultured Pirellulales bacterium | reverse complement strand
TCCATTACTTTATATATCGGAGGGCTATTTTTACCTACAAACTACAGATGCACCCCGAGTATTAGCCTGCACGGGTTTCTATTTGCATCAAAGGTCAGTGGCCGTTATAATGCGGATAGTTTCCGGCAGTATAAAAAAATGTTAGTTTCGGAGAGATTTATGTTTAACAAGACACAAAATACAGGAGGAAAATACAGACTTCGGTGGTCGGCCTTTTTAGGCGCCCTTGTGCTCTTTTGCCTTTATGGGCTTTGTTCGGCTGATACGATTGTTCTCAAAGGAGGCCAGACGTTGACCGGTGATATACTCACTGAAAAAGAGACCGTCATTTATATAGATATCGGCGTGGACGTTCTGGCAATCCCGAAGGAACAGGTTCTCGAATACGAATACACAGACCAGCTGTCTATTTCGGCTGTTGATACCAACGACGCACAGGAAACGAAACAGGCGAGTGAGGATACGAGTCAGTTATACCGAACGGCAGACCTTGAAAAAACAACTATTGAAAAATGTGTAGCGGCAGTTTCTGAGGCGGTTGTGAAGGTCTCAACGCCGGCGGGAATGGGGTCGGGTTTTTTCTTCAATGAAGAGGGGTACTTGATAACCAATTATCACGTGATAGAAAGAGAAATAAAAATTGAAGTTACCATCTTTGAGAAGGCAATGAATGGGTTTGAGAAGAAAAAATTCAAGAAAGTCAAAATCGAAGCCATAAATCCTTTTGTGGATTTGGCGATACTGAAGGTGGAAGACCTGGAAGAGACGAAGGTCAAATACACATACTTTGGTGATATAGATAGTATTAAAGTCGGCGAAGGGGTCTTTGCAATCGGCAATCCTCTCGGGCTGGAGCGTACGGTCACCAACGGCGTCATCAGCACAGTAAACAGGGCCTTCGAGGGGCTGGTTTATATTCAAACCAATGCGGACATCAATCCGGGCAATTCCGGCGGGCCGTTGTTCAATCTGGCAGGAGAGGTTATCGGCGTTACAAATATGGGATATATTTTCTTCGGAGGACTGGGCTTTGCCATACCAATCGATTATGTGAAGCATTTCATAGAAAACCGCGATGCATTTGCATATGACAAGGACAATCCCAACACCGGCTTTAGATACATTCAGCCGGACAAAAGACGTAATAAAGCCGCGCCGAAATTTCTCCGATAAAAAATCAGGCTAAAAAGTTATAAGAACTTATATCGAAAGGTTTTAATATGAAATGTGGTATAAAAACAATGCTCGCAGCCGTTGTTATCTCTGTCATATACGTTTCGGCGTTAAGCGGAGCCGAAGTCAAGGCCCTACCGGAGGCTGCCAAGCTTGTTCCTCCTGAGACGGCGCTGCTGGTGGAGGTTGATAATTTCAGCCAGCTCAAACAGCAATTTGAAAAAACCAATTTCTACAAGCTTTACAAAGACCCTGCAATGGCGGGTTTTGTGGGTAAGTTGAAAGAGAATTGGCAGGAGAAGATTAAAAAGACGGAAAACGCCGTTGTCGAGGCGATTGTCAATGCCGATATACTTCCCCAGGGCAGGGTGGCTCTTGCGCTGGTGCTTAATAAAAAGGCGATAGATGCTACAGAGCCGATGGCTTTGCTCATAAGCCAGTGGGGCGAGAACATCTCCAAAATCAAAGATGCGGTAGATAAACAAGTGACAAAAGGTGTTGAAGGCGGCCTCGGACAAAAAACCGAAGATTACCGGGGTGTTATGATTAAAACAATAATCGGGAAGGATTCTTCCAGGCTCGGCTACGGTTTCTCATCGAAGCTTAGCTACTGCTTTGTTGACGATTGCCTGATAGGTTCCGAGGACATGGAAGTTCTGAAATTTGCCGTCGCCCAAATCAAGGGTGCCGGCAGTGCTACATTATCAGATGACAATGATTATAGAGCGGCTATCGCAACAGTCGGACCGTCGCAACTTGTCGATATTGACCTTTATGTCAATATAAAACACATTATCAAGACCATAATCGCCGAATCTCAGGGAGCCGAGCCTGCCGGTCTGGCACAGATGTGGATAAATAATCTGGGCTTAGACAACGTTATGTCTTTAAGCTGTTCGACAGGCCTGGCCCGACGTCCCGGCAGCTCGTGGAGCGGCAAAGCATCTCTGAAAATCAACGGTGTAAAAAAAGGCGTTTGTCGAATGCTTGAGTTCGAATCGGCTCCTATCAGTGCTCCGCGTTTTGTCCCGGCGTCGGCCTATTCGTTAACATTTTTAAATTTAAGCGCCAAAAAGGTCTATGACGAACTTTACAAGATATTATATGGTTTCAATCCTCTGCTGGCGGGAAAAATGCTGGGCGCAATTTTACCGCCAAGTCCTGACGGCCAGGCTGGACTTGAACTGAAAGGTGATTTCATAGACCACTTAGGCTCTGAGATTATATTTGCCCAGAGTATCAATAAATCGTTCTCCGGTACCAGCACACAACCACCTGCCGAAACGGTTTTTGCCCTGGCGGTGAACAATCGAAGCGCTCTTGAAAAGTCCATATCAAGGTTGCACACAATCTTTTCCGCAAATGACCCTGATGCCACGCGCGAACTTCTGGGGCATACAATTTATCTGATAAACCCATTGGTCTTGCCTTCTCTTCTGGGCGGTGGTATGTCACCAATGCAAGCCGATGCCGAGACGGCTGTTCCACAAATGCCTAAATTAGCTCTTGTTGTCACCGATACTCATTTGATTTTTGCAACCGAACCAATTGTCGAGCAGGCAATTCGCACACTGAGCAGTACCGAATCAACATCGGTAAATTCGGCAAAGTGGTTTACTTCGGCCAAGCTGGCCATACCGACGGTTGTGGGGCTGGCCAGCCTGGAAGATAGTTCTGCTTCGAGCGAGTTTATCTGGAAGATGCTGAAACAAAGTGATAAAGACAAGGATTCAACTGCTTCGGTGGGTCTGCCGGTCGGTCCAAATCCGGGTTTGATATTGTCACAGTCAGGTTTGTTTGATGTCGGTCTTTTACCCGAGTTTGACGTTGTGCGCAAGTATTTTGGTTCGACGAGTTTTTACGGTATCAGCAGGCCGGACGGCTTCTTCTTCGAATTTAATTATCTAACCCCGGCGGACACAAAATAAAAGTTTGCCGCTCACAACTCTTGGAGACAGAGCGCCAACAAACTGTCAGGTCAGTGGATGACCTTGTTGAGGGGATAAGTGATTATGCCTGAAGCACCGGCCCGCTTCAAAGCAGGCACCAGTGACCTTTCTGTTTTTTCATCAATAATCACTTCTATTGCTACGTAATCGGAATCGGCCAGGTTCGAAACAGTCGGGCTCTTTTCAGCAGGGAGTATCTCCAATATCGATTCCAAATCGCCTTTCTTTATGTTCATTTTCAGACCGACCTTGCTGCGGGCCTCAATTGCCGCATTAAGCAGCAGAGCAATGTTCTCTATCTTTTGGCGTTTTGATTCATTCCGCCAAGCCTGCTTGTTTGCGATAAACCTCGTCGTGGATGTTATCATGGTATCTATTATCCTCAGATTGTTGGCCCTCAGCGACGAGCCTGTCTCGGTCAGTTCCACAATTGCATCGACCAGCCGGGCCTTTACCTCCGTTGCGCCCCAGCTAAATTCGACTCTTACCTTGATGTTTTTATCTGCGAAATATTTTTTTGTAACGTTAACCAGTTCAGTTGCGACTACTGCCCCTTCGAGGTCCTGCGGCTTTTTAACCTGTGACTCATCAGGTACAGCCAATACCCATCTGGTTGGCTTGCTCGTGGTTTTGCTATAGGCCAGCTCGCAGACCTCCACCACATCCGAACCGTTCTCCATTATCCAGTCATAGCCGGTAATCCCGGCATCAAGAACACCGTCGGCAACGTATTTGCTCATCTCCTGCGCCCGCAGCATAGTCAGCTCGATTTGCCCGTCGTCTATACTTGGCAAATAGCTCCTCTCTGAACTCGAAATATCAAAGCCCGCCTTATCGAAAAGTTCAATTGTCGCCTTTTGCAGACTTCCCGCGGGGATACCTAATTTTAGTATATCTTCCGACATCTTAAGGAATTGTCCTTTCTTTTTATTTTTTATCACAAAATTTGATTTTCAATCTTCCCCGCGTTCTCCACGGTTGATTTTTCAGTTTTTATTCTTCCATCGCAATACTACGGGTGAAGTTCGTGGTATTTTACTTTTTCTTTTTGACTTTTCTCGTTTTCCTTTTGGTTGCTGTTGTTTTAGTTTTTGTTTTACGGGCAACTTCTGTTTTCTTTACTTCGGCATCATCTTCCTCGCCAGCCATGGGCGATTCGCTCTCTTGGCGCAAGAGAGCATAAAACTCGTATCCGTTTTTAGCAGAAATCTGTCTGGTTAAAAACCCCTCTATCTCCTGCTCATCAGCGGCAGGATGAACTATTTCTTTGCGTCTCAGGTATTGTATCATGTTTTTTGTAAGGGGAATGGAGTGGCCCTGCAGAGATGTGAGCATACAATAATCCACTACGAAAGTGCTGGTACCTTCTACCTGCTCAAGTGCCTGTCTGGCTGGACGCTTGCCCATCTTTTTCAATTCTTCAAGGCTGATTGTATTGTATCGATTGAATACCGCTCTTAAGGCTTTTGTAAGCGAAGAAGCTACATTTCGCGTAACGGAAGTATCTTCACCCAACACTTCTATAACCTCTGCCGACAGTGAAACACGCAAATCGTTTAAGTCGATAAAGTTATCGGAAATCCTCTTCATTGCAGATTGGGCGGCTTTGCCAGGCATATTTTCGCTGATTACTGCATAAACAAGCGCTTCCAGCGGCTCCTCATATATAACCTTCTGGGGCTTTGGATATTTACGTTTTAATGAGCGGTACAACTTTTGCACTTTTCGAGAATATTCTTTACTGTCTTTCATAAAAGCCTCTGTAACATGCAGATTATAGCAGCCATCTTATTCGGAACATTTTGGATTATCCGCTGATTCCTGCTGTTTCTCTTCCGGTTCACCTACCGCCCGGTCTATCAATTTCATAATTTCCAGTGTCTTTTTGAATTTCTCATCTTTGCGAAAACGCAAAACAGGACAAAATTTGCTCTTGATTCTGCCGGCCAGCAGAGATTGTATTCGGCTCCCTGCGTGCTGTATCGCCGCGAAAGTCTTGTTCTGTGCGGTTTCGTCCCCGCCAAAAACACTTATATACACGTCGGCACTGCGCAAATCAGCGGCCATATCAACTTCTGTGACGCTGACAAATCCCTCAATACGCGGGTCGTTAAGATGGTTGGCAACAGCATCACTGACCGCTTCTCTTACCACGCGGGCCACTTTTTCCTGTCTCCTCGTCGCCATAAATTTTATCTCGCCAAGCACATCTCATATTTAGCTTCAAATTTCACGAGACACACTTAAAGGGTTCTTGCTACTTCGACAATTTCATAGAAGTCGAAAACATCATCAACCTTAATATCGTCGAATTTTGCTATCTTAATACCGCATTCCAGGCCGGCCTTAACCTCACGAACATCGTCTTTGAAATGTCTCAATGACTCTATGCTCAATTCGTCCCTGATTACAATATTGTCGCGTATCAACCTAACCTTCGCCTTCTTTCTCACGATACCATCATTGACATAACAGCCTGCTATAGCACCTACTCTTGAAATTTTAAATATAGTTCTTACCACCGCTCTGCCGATGGTCTTCTCTGTTTCTTCCGGCTCAAGCAGACCTACCATAGATTTTTGCAGGTCTTCGGTTATACGGTAGATTATGGTATAGAGCCTTATGTCAACGCCTTTATTTTCGGCGACTTTAGCTACTTTTTCTTCCGTGGTTACATTAAAGCCTATAATAATGGCATTAGAAGCCTCGGCAAGCACGACGTCTCCTTCGGTGATACCACCCGGAGCTGAATGCAAAATTTTAATTTTCACCTCGTCAGTGCTTAACTCGGATAAATATTTTAACAGAACATCTACCGAGCCCTGCACATCGGCACGTATAATAATATTTAATTCTTTTACATTGCCTGCCTCTATCTGAGTGAACAAATTATCCAGTGTCACCTGTGTTCGTTTGGCCAGCGAGCTTTCTCGCCAGAGCATTTGGGTTTGCTCGGCAGCGACTTTGGCCCTGTTGATATCATCCAGACAGTAAAATCTGTCGCCTGCCTGTGGGACATCACTTAGACCCGTTATCTCCACCGGAATAGAACTTGTAGCTGTCTTTATGGTTTTTCCCATGCTGTTTTTCAAGGCTTTAACTCTGCCGAAAGTGCTGCCTGCCAGTACCACATCGCCTTTGTTTATTTGACCTTCCTTAACCAATAACGTCGCTACCACTCCACGCCTGGTGGACATTCTGGCTTCGACAACCCAGCCTGTCGCAGGAATTACGTCATCAGCTTGCAGTTCAAGTAATTCGGTTATGTAATCAATATGTTCGAGCAAATCGTCGATTCCCGCCCCGGTAATAGCGCTGGTTTTGACTACTTCAGTCTCTCCGCCCCATTCCGTCGCCGTCAGACCGTGCTCAGCCAACTGAGAGTAAACACGATTAAAATCAATTCCTGGCAAATCTATTTTATTTAATGCCACGATAATCGGCACTTCCGCCGCTTTGCTGTGTGCTATCGCTTCTATAGTCTGCGGCATCACTCCGTCGTCAGCGGCAACGACCAGAACCACTACATCTGTCATATTGGCGCCCCTGGCACGCATAGCCGTAAAAGCCTCGTGGCCAGGAGTATCAAGAAAGGTTACCCTACTGTCGCCCACTTTAACCTGATAGGCGCCGATATGCTGCGTGATACCACCGGCTTCGCCCGCTGTAACCTGGGTCGACCGGATTTTATCCAGTAAGCTGGTCTTGCCGTGGTCGACGTGGCCAAGCATCGTAGCAACTACAGGACGTCTCTTAAGATTTTTCCTCTGACGCTCTTCAAATTCAGCACGTATCTGCTCTTCCAGAGTGCTCTTGCGCTCTACGGTCAATTCAACGCCAAGTTCGAGAGCAATCAGTTCCGCAACGTCGGAACTTATAGCTTGATTGGCGGTAGCCATTATGTCCTGCTGCATCAATCTGGCGATAATATCCGATGATTTTACCGCAAGAGCTGAGGACAAGTCCTTAACAATAATCGGCTCGCTTACAACAGCTTTTGTCGGCCTGACAATCGGAGCAATTTTTGTGGGAGAACTGGTAGCGAGTTTCCGTAACGGTCTTAAACGAATGCCGCTGCCGCCGGCGGCATCAAGCCTGGCTTGTCTTTCCTCAATATCCCTTTGGTGACGCTGACTTGTATACTTAGTCCCGGTGCGCCGGATATCCGTATCCTGTTTCTCCTCTTGCCGACGTCCGTGAGTTCTGTCTTTAGGCCGCTTTGGTAACCGTTTCTTGTCTTTTCCGGGTGTGTAAGTTAAAGAATCTTCCTCCCGCTCATAAGGTATCAACGGCTCGGTAATCGGCTCATCATATCTGGTTCTCGGCATCCGTCTTTTCGGTCTGGGTTTTCGCACCGGCTCCGGCTCTTCGACACGAATAACCTGCGGCCCGCTAAGTTTAGCCGGCTCGGGCTTTTCCAACATCGGTCCGGCAGGTAATATCGGCTCAGGTTCGGGCTCTTCTGTAACTACTGCAACCGCCTGTTCAGGCTCGGTTTGGTCTGTAATAACTTCCTTTTCCGCAGGTTTGGTTTTTTTAGCTTCCTTCTCTTTCCTTGTTTTCTTGACCGCTGGTTTTCGTTTGGCTTTTTTCTTAACGCGTGCTTTGGTTAAATCCACCTTTTCGGCCACCTCAACAGTCGTGGTGTGTTCTCCCTCGCTGAACCATTCGCAAATTGTCGCAGCCAGGCCCGCTGAAATCGCCGACATATGATTCTTAACGTCCAGTCCCTCATTCTGGCACTTTTTGACTATAGCAGTGCTTTTTACCCCCAACTCCTTTGCCAAAATGTAAACTCTTGTAGCAGCCAAATTTGTGTCTCGTATATTATTTTATAGTCTTTAGTTTCTCTATTCACGAATCATTATTCGCTCTCGGTCTTTTCTTTCTCCTGCTGCATCAGGTCTTCGGCCTGTTTTGGTCTCGATTCAGGCACCAGACGCTTTACTCCTTCGCCAGCGGCTGCAACCAGCCGTTCTGCAAGTTCGGCCTCAAGTTTTAAGTCTTTTATAAGCGGCTCACTTCCTACTTCATCCAAATCCAGAACAGATATAACACCAATCGCTATCAGCTTATCAACCATTGTATCGTCGGCGCTTTCGACACTTTTGACACAACTTGTCAATAGCTCGACACCCTGATTGTATTCGTCCGGGGTCAGTATATCGATGTCCCAGCCGGTCAGTCTCGCAGCCAGCCTGACGTTTTGGCCGTGTTTGCCGATAGCCAAGCTAAGCTGGTCTTCACCAACCACTACTGTTGCTCTTCCAAGTTCAAAGCAGAGTGCAATTTCACTGACGGTTGCCGGCATAAGTGCGTTTGTGATAAGCACCTGGGAGGACTCGTTCCAGCGTACAATATCTATTTTTTCTCCACCGAGCTCGTCAACTATGTTCTTTATCCTGCTGCCGCGCACACCCACGCATGCTCCAACAGGGTCAACCCTCTCATCAAGCGAGGCCACGGCGACTTTTGTTCGGTAGCCGGCCTCACGTGCCAGTGTGCGTATTTCGATAATGTTTTCCGCAATTTCCGGCACTTCAAGCTCGAACAATCGGCGAATAAAGTCAGGATGCGTTCGAGAAAGGATAATTTTGACCTGGTTTGAAGCTTCTTTGACGTCGATGATAAGACATCTGATTCTTTCGCCAGGCCGATGTGTTTGGCCCATTATCTGTTCGGATTTGGGCATAAAACCTTCGGTGCGATGATTCAAATTGACTATCAGTGTTCCGCTTTCGTATCTTACAACCTCTCCGCTTATAATTTCTCCCTTTCGCTGAATGAACTCGGCATAAATGCTGCTTCTCTCATCAGCTCTTATCTTTTGTATCATAACCTGTTTGGCTGTCTGAGCGGGGATTCGGCCGAGCCGCCGAATATTGATTTGCACATCATCCTTAAAGGCGGTAATCTCACCTGTCGTACGGTCGATATGGACGACAATATTACTTTCCAAATCGCCGAAATGCTTCCTTGCGGCCGAAACCATAGCTTCTTCCAAATCGGCAAATATGGATTCCCTGTCGATGTTTTTATCGCGTGCAATGTTATCGACAATTCTAATCAATTCCTGATTCATCGTTTTTTTTCTCTCTAACCTAATTTAAACAAAAAAGTGGAAACCCAAACAGCTTCCACTTCTAAAAACATCCAAACAGCCCGGCAAGCCGGTATAGTTTGCTCCTGCGTTACATAACCTGCCTCCTTGAGCAAACCACGTTCATCCTTCGCCCTGAAGCGGAAACAGCGATTTCCGAGCCACCAATTGCGCAAAACCGCCGGTTAGCAGGCCGATTATCCAGCCTACTTCCCACGGTCGTCTTGTCCTGTAAAAATCATTTCAAGCGTCCTTAAATTTACAATTCAGCTTTGGCGGCCTTTCTTACAGCCGAAGCAGCATTATAGTTAAATCGGTCAGGCTGTCAATAGCAATCAGTTTTTTGTCAAAATTGCGGAAATTTTTGACTAAAACGGATGTGGAAAGCAAGAATGTTTGTAAAAGTGGTGTTTTTTTTGTACTTTTTTGTATTTTTTTGTATTGGGGATTTTAAGGAGGGACTTGATTTTGGGCTAAAAATTGGGGTGGTTTTTTATGGGGGGATTTTGGGTACCCTTGATTTTGGGCTAAAAATGCGGGTGGGGGTTTAAAAAAAGTCAAAAAATT
>CAZIKS010000138.1:0-9791 GCA_964539795.1 uncultured Pirellulales bacterium | reverse complement strand
TGGTCAAAATGTAACAGACAACAAATGGCACTTTGCAGCTTTTACATGGAATTTCACAACTCTTACTATAGAAGGCTTCCTAGATGGTTCAAGTTTAGGGACAGATGATCTTGGAGCAGGCTGGCAAGACCATTTAGATCAAAGTGGCAGAACATTTTCAATTGGAATTTGGCACTACAATTCTGGAGACAGATATTATTTCAACGGCAAAATCGATGACGTTAGGATTTATGACAGAGTTTTATCTGCTTCTGAGATTGAGGCGATTTATGAGGTTGGATTGGCTGGGGGTGAGTATGGCAGTCCGTTGTTTGCCGATGCAAATAGCGGCGATTACCATTTGCTTAGTGAGCGCGGCAGATACCGTGCGACGACTGATGAATGGCTTCTTGATGAAGTGAGCAGCCCTTGCATAGATGGGGGTGAGCCGAATGTCTGGCCGTTGGAAGAGCCGATGCCGAACGGCGGTCGGATAAATATGGGGGCTTACGGGGGAACCGGCTCGGCGAGTATGAGCGAATGGGGGCTGGGAGCTGATTTTGACTACGACGGTATTGTGGCTAATAGCGATGTCGGGATACTCTCGGACGACTGGTTAGAGGAGTTAACGTATTCTGAAGAACAGACCGGCAGCGCACTGCAATTCGATGGTGTGGATGATTATGTATATGTGTCTTACAGCGAGGTTTATCAATCTTTAGTTACTTGCCAAGCTTGGATAAGGCCAAACATAGATTTATCACAGATAAGTACAGGGCAAGTAATTGTCGATCAGGGAGAAGATGCAGTCTCAGATAATAGTAGATTCCGGCTTCATATTGCTAATGCTGGCAATGGTCTCGGGCTTTCATATGAGGACGATGCTGACAATGATAATTACTATTACACAGGTTTTTACCCTCTAAAGGATACTTGGACGCTTATAACAGCCGTCAGAACCAATGATGGTCAAATTAGTATTTATGCTAATGGAAACCTATTGAAAAATTGGTCCGGAATCGCTGTACCTACTGACCATTGTCAACAAGCAATTACTATAGGCTCGGGCCTTAACCAAAATAACGGAGATGTTTATCCAGTACACTTTTTCGATGGCACAATCGACGAAGTTGCGATTTACAATAGAGCTTTAGATGCTGAGGAGATAGAGGATATTTATCATTGCGGGGTTGTTGCCGATTCGAACCTGGTTGGGTACTGGGATTTTGAGGAAGGCGAGGGGCAGGCTGCGGCAGACAATAGCGGCAACGGCAATGACGGACGGTTGGGCAGCGACCCGAATGCCGATTCGGCTGACCCTGCGTGGGCAGCATCAGAGGTTCCGGGAGCAATATGGCATGTTGACGGGGTCAATGGCGATAACAGCAACGACGGATTGACGCGGGAGACGGCTTTTGCGACGATACAGAAAGGGGTGAGCACGGCCGAGGATTGTGATAGGGTAGTTGTGTGGCCGGGGGTTTATGACGGGCCGGTCTATATTGTAGATAAGGCGATTGTCGTAAAGAGCGCAGATGAGGCGGCAGTGATAGACGGCGGGTTCGATGATGCGGTGGTATTTTACAGCTGGGAGGGGAAAGAGGCGGTTTTGAAGAATTTTGTGATTAAAAACGGGTTTGCGGGTGTTTATGTTTATAACGGGCAGCCGGAATTAGCGAACCTGACGATAGTTGACTGCTACACGGGCATCGAGGCTGAGACGGGGGCTGAGCCTAATATCGTAAGCACAATTCTCTGGGACAATGATTACGACCTGTGGAACTGCACGGCACAATACAGCTTCGTAGAGGAGGATTTTGAAGACGGCCTGATTTCCCACTGGAAGTTAGACGGGGACGCCGTCGATTCGGCAGGCACTAATAACGGCACGATT
Source organism: uncultured Pirellulales bacterium (assembly GCA_964539795.1). Classification (GTDB taxonomy): domain Bacteria; phylum Planctomycetota; class Phycisphaerae; order Sedimentisphaerales; family Anaerobacaceae; genus CAZTKW01. Next base: position 7,918 of record CAZIKS010000138.1, on the reverse strand, counting down.
TACAGCGCAACGCCAACAACAGGCCAGATAAATGATGCACTTAGCTTTGATGGGAGTAATGATTATGTTGAAACCATCAATCTGAATCTTGATATTATTACAGTGGCTGCTTGGGTTAATGTCTCTGGAGACGGTGGAGAACGTAGCATCGTTGATAACTGGGAACATGCAGGGCATGGTTTAGCTTATAATTTATATGAGCAGAACAAGTTTCACTTAGGCATACATATAAATGGAGCATACAGACTTGCATTTTCTGATGAACTCGTTCAGCAAGACAAGTGGTATCATGTAGCAGGGACTTATGATGGCGCCAAAGGATACTTATTCGTGGATGGTGTCAAACAGGCAGATTTCATTTCGGTAAGTGGCTCGATAACTAATTCTACACTTCCTTTGTTGATAGGCGCAAATCCTGATTCTGGTAATCCACCAGACAAAGTTTTCAACGGCACAATCGACGACGTTCGGATTTATGACAGGGCTTTGACAGCTTCTGAGATAGAGGCAATGTATGAGGCTGGATTGGCTGGGGGTGAGTATGGCAGACCACTGTTTGTCGATGCGAATAATGGCGACTATCATTTACTCAGTGAGCGGGGGAGATATCGGGCAACGACAGACGAATGGATTCTGGATGAAGTGAGCAGCCCTGCAATAGACGGCGGTGACCCTTATGCAAGTTTAGCGAATGAACGGTGGCCGAACGGCGGCAGAATAAATATGGGCGCTTACGGCGGGACCACACAAGCGAGCAGGAGCGAGTGGCCTTTTGCAGGGGATTTGAATCTTGACGGCATTGTGAATTTAGCGGATTTTGCGATATTGGCCCAAGGCTGGCTTGAAGGTCTGCCGTGGGCAGAGTAAGCGCAGAAACGTAAGAAGAAATAGTAAAAATGTGAAGGCAGAATCAGGGAAACGAGTGCGGGACTCGGCGCCCTGATTCTATGCGCAGAGAAAGGAGCTTGACGGAGCGGCTTTAAGTATAGTATAATTGCATAGCTTATAGGAATGAATGTGGAGGCAAGGAAAATCGGTTTTGGCGGTAAAAGATTCGTAAGGGAGGCCAGAAGGCGGGGAGGGTTTAGCCTTATTGAGGTCCTGGTGGTGATTTCCATTATATCGATATTGATGGGAATTTTGCTGCCGGTAGTGGGGAAGGCAAGGCGGCAGGCGCGGAATATAATCGGGATGGGCAACCAGCGGGAAATTATCAATGCATTAAACAGCTTCGCATTCGACAACAAGGAAAAATACCCGGAGTCGGTGGCGACGATAGGGGTTAAGGAGATACACTGGCACTGGCACGAGCCGATAAAGATGACGGGGAACGAGAGCCTTAGTCCGCAGCGGCATCGGGCAATGAGCGAATACCTGAGAGGATATATCGGTGAGGCGAAGACAATGTACTGCCCGAACGCCCCGAGGAAATATAAATACCTTCAGGAGGCGTGGGAAGCGGGGGACGAATGGGACAATCCGGATACGGCTCCAACGCGCGACCCAGTGTCGGGGACATATTGCTTCTGGTGGAACTATATCGGTTGGTTAGGTGAAGATAAGCCGCTGTTCCGGGGGGTGGCGGGGCCGGTAACCGGCCGAGGCGCGAGCAAACTGCTGTTAACGTGCTATTTCGGTTACGGTCATTGGCGCAGCCCGGAGTCATTCGGGAGTTGTGAGAAGTTCAAGGGGGCAGCAATTACGCCGGAGACTTACGTTTCATCTGCTTACTGGTCGCAGAGGGGCAGGGCCGAGGGCGAGAAGCCCGATGTGAAACTTACGGCCGGTTATATAGACGGGCACGTGGAAACTTTCAGCTCGCAGGAAACGGTACCGCTGAGGGTATCCAAGACCGCCGACGGCAGCGTACCATATCCGGACGGGATAGGGTCGGGGATATTTTACGTGCCGAAAAACGGTTCACCATAATTTGGGGGGTGAACAAACGGCCACATTCTTTAGGCTCGAATCATTGTGAGGAGCATTTTGAACGGAAGTTCGGCTGCAACGGCGTGAGGGACGTTGGCGGGCATAATGATAATTTCACCGGCTGAGACTTTTATGGTTTTGCCGCCGATGGTTATGGCGGCGGCGCCATCGATTACCTGGACAACCGCGTCATAAGGGGCTGTGTGCTCGCTTAGTTTCTGTTCGGCATCAAAAGCAAACAAAGTAATGGCGCCAGTGGGTTTATCGAGGATTGTTTTGCTGACAATTGAATCGTGTGCATATTCGACCAGAGAATTCAGGGCCTGACTTTTTCCCATACAGGCAGGCAAGACATTGCCGGGACTGCGGGGGAGTTTCTCGGGCGAAGGTTTATTTTGTGGTTTTTCCATGAATTTTATTTTATCTCTTAGGTGTTTAAACAGCAAGGATTTAAAGATTTGGAGTAAAATTTTTCTTGACGGGACGGTTAGAGAAAATATAATTTAATATCGTTTCTGCAACCTGTAAAAATTTGAAAGGGGGTGATGTGATGAAATATTTGTGGCGGCGATTAAGCGGTAGATGCACCTGCTGTGGGCAGAAGCTGAACCCAGAGCAGACAATGAGGGAACGTGTCTCAGAAATAAATAAAAATGCGATGAGGCTGGCCAACTCACTGGGCAGGTGGCCTCAAATACAAAGCTGTGCAAAGTGTAATAGAATGATTCTTGAGGGCCAGTCAGGATTCGGACAGAGCCTTTTGTTAATACATATGCAATGAATCTACTGAATTTAGAAATGGCTGCAGGATTTGGAATTTTATTTAGAAAAAAAATAAAATAATAACTTGACAAGCTTTCCTGTTTTTTCTATTGATATATCAACCCTGACGGCCGTGGTAAAATGAGCCGCAGCATACAGACGTTAAAAAAATATTAAAAAAGGGGAGACGGGTGGTGAGGAGACAGGGTGATGATAAGTCCCTCACACAACGCCTAAGTCTCCCTTTTTTATTGGTGCTGACTTTTCTTTAAGGGATATGTCAACACCCCCGCCGTTCAGGCTAAGTATGGTGATATCGAAATTAAGAAGAAAAGGCCGAACATTATTCAAACGGGAGGAAAGAAAATGAAGAAACTCAAACGGCCACAAACACCCAAAATGCCTCATTCAGGACATAACAAACACCTGTGCTACCTGGTAAACCTGGGCTTTCAACATCTCAGGGCCGGAGAATACAAGAAACTGGTACGCAACTCTAATTTCGTATGCAGGAAATGCGGCAGAGGCGCCTCGGATGCAAGGAACCTTTGTGCTCCGGTAAAATTATAAACCGTACGGGCTTTTTCAGGCGGGCCGGAGAGCGGTAAATTTTTTGACAACAGAATTGGTTTTGAGTATATATCAGCAAAGGAAAATATGAAGACAAACGGAACAAAACGGCGAATTCTGCTTGGCCTGCTGCTGGTGCTTCTATCAGCGTTTTTCTATGCTGTTCACTTTGTTGTTTTTCGAGATGCACACCATATTTTTATTTACCTGTTAGGCGATATAGCATTTGTCTTCATAGAAGTACTGCTTGTCACACTCATAATACACCAGCTATTAAGCGAAAGAGAAAAGCGGTCGATGCTGAAAAAGCTCAATATGGTCATAGGGGCTTTCTTCAGCGAGGTCGGCACGCCTTTGTTAAAATATTTCTGGGGCTTTGAAACCGACAGTGAGAAAATCGCCAGCCACCTTACTGTTGATGACGGCTGGTCACCGGAACATTTTGACCGTGTTGAGGCTTTTCTTAAAAACAGAGATTATGCAATCGATATTCATAAGGGCGACCTCGAAGGGCTGCAAAGTTTTGTTATTGATAAAAGGCAGTTCCTGCTGCGTCTTTTGGAAAACCCGAACCTTCTCGAACACGAAGAATTCACCGAACTTCTATGGTCTGTTTTTCATCTGGCTGAGGAATTGTCTCACAGAAAGACTGTAAAGGGTCTGCGTGATACCGATTATAAGCATCTGGCCGGTGATATAAAAAGGGCATACGGATTGCTAATACGTGAATGGCTTGCTTATATGGAGCATCTTAAGGTCTGTTATCCTTATTTGTTTTCGCTGGCTGTCAGGATTAATCCCTTTGTCCCGGGAGATTCAGCAGAAGTTAAATAACGTGAAGAAAATTGCGTTTGTACTCTTTTAGACTATTTTAACGAGGGGTATAAGAGAAATGAAATACGAACGACGTGAGTTTCTTGGAATTCTGTCAACAGCAGCGACAAAAGCCTTTTTGTTTCCCAACTGTTCATATGCAATGAGCAGCAAACCTGCTGTTGGCAGGAAAAATCCTGTGCAGTTTCCAAAACGCATACTTGGCAAAACCGGAAAGAATGTTTCAATTATAGCTATGGGAGGTATTGTAGTCAAAGACGCCGAACCCGAACACGCGGCCGGTCTTGTTGCACAGGCAGTTGAATCAGGTATAAACTATTTCGATGTTGCTCCGACCTACGGTGATGCGGAGCTTAAATTAGGGCCGGCATTGAAACCATATCGCAAAGGAGTCTTTCTTGCCTGTAAAACCACAAAACGCGACCGAGAGGGCGCTAAGAAAGAACTGCATAATTCCCTCAAACGCCTTCAAACCGACCACCTTGACCTTTATCAGCTACACGGTATAACAGACGTGGAAAAGGACGTCAAAGCAGCCCTGGGTAAAGGCGGCGCCATCGAAACTTTCGTCGAGGCCCGCAGGCAGGGCCTTATCCGTTATATAGGCTTTTCCGCTCACTCACCAGAGGCGGCTTTAACCGCCATGCGAGAGTTCGATTTCGACACCATAATGTACCCGGTTAACTTTGCCTGCCACTATAAAAGCAACTTCGAAACCAATGTTCTTATCGAAGCAAAAAAACAAAATATGGGCATAATAGCCATCAAGGCTATGGCCAGGCAGCGCCTGCAGAAAAAAGAAGACCGACAGCGTTATCCAAAATGCTGGTATGAACCGATTGACGACCCGGACTTTGCACTTAAATCCCTAAGCTGGTCCTTGGCCCAGGGAATTACGATTGCTATACCGCCCGGTGAAGAAAGTCTTTATAAAATGGCGGTTGAGCTTGCGCCAAAGTGTGCACCGCCTACCGGCTCGGAGTTGTTGGAACTGGAGCAAGCTGCGGCTGGTCTTGAGCCAATTTTCACATGAGTTTTACCATATAAGGCGTTTGCTGTGATGGGAATGCATTGGCTCCAGCAGTAACTTATTGTTCCTCAGGAATAGTGAAAGACTAATCCAAAGCAATATTTTGAGTTAGGAGATTAAACTATGAGCAGAATGAAGGTTTTAACTAAAAGACAATTGAGAAAGATTATTTTAGGGCTTATTGTGATTTTATTGGTGACAGTCAGTTCCTGTGTTTCGAGCAACAATTTCGTTTCGTCACAAAAGGAAAAAATACCGGTTATTTTAGATACGGACATTTGTGACGACATTGACGATACCTGGGCATTAATATTTCTCCTTCAATCGCCCGAGTTCGATATTAAGCTGGTCACAACCGCAGTCGGCAACACCACACAGAAAGCAAAAACCGTAGCTAAGATACTTGAAACCGCCGGCAGAACAGACATACCCGTCGGCATCGGTATACAACACCACAAAAAAGGACACAGGCAGGACGAATGGGTAAAAGACTACAAGCTGTCATCATATCCGGGCAAGGTTTATCAGGACGGCGTGCAGGCCATAATTGATACGATAATGAAATCTCCAAAGCCAATAACACTGGTTGCCGTGGGTCCATTGCCAAATATCGCCTCAGCGCTTGAGCGTGAGCCGCAAATAACCAAAAAAGCAGGATTTGTCGGGATGCACGGCAGCATTCGCCGGGGATATGACGGCCGTCCCAAACCCAGCGCCGAGTATAATGTGCAGGCGTTTGCTAAAGAAGCGAGGAAGGTCCTTTCAGCCGGCTGGGACGTTACAATTACACCTTTGGATACCTGCGGCATAGTTCATCTCGAAGTGGACAAGTATCAAAAAGTGCTGAAAAGAAACAGCCCTTTAACCAAAGCATTAATAGAAAACTATCGTGGGTGGTACAGGCAGGGGATAGTAAATAAGGAGAAAGACTTGAACGAAGCCCAGGTTAATAAAAAGGTCGATGAAAAATTAAATTCGAGCAGCACAACACTTTTTGATACAGTTGGTGTTTATCTGGCAATGTCAACCGAACTGGTAAAGATGGAGAAACTGGGAGTCCGGGTTACCGATGACGGGTACACCCGAATCGATGATAAAGCAAAGGTTCTCAACTGCGCTACCGACTGGAAGGATTTGGGCGCCTTTGAAGATTTCCTGGTTGATAGATTGACAAAGTGACCGGAATGCAGATTAATGTTCTGAGGGCTTTAAAGCAAAGACCGGCAGGAACAAAGTCCTGCCGGCTTTAACTTTAATCAAAATTGGGACAAAAGAACTCGAATCGAAAACCTTCAATTCAATCCGTTAAAATATCATACATAACAATCAACAAACTGTCCGGCCAAACCGTTATCGACAGAAACTCCTGCTATGTTCAACCGGCTGGTATAGCTAACTGAATTGTTCTTATATTTGAACCCGGTATCGGTTTCGTGGGGATTATTATCCGGGCAAGCCGCAGAGTGCGAAACGCCGCCGGCTTTATCAAGAGTAACCGACCTTACAACTCTGCATGAAATTCTTTTTACCATATACATCACACCCCCAATAAGAACTATATTAGCAGATTTGAGCGGTCAAATCAAGACAAATAGTCTCGGCTGAGCCTTTAGAGCTTATACTTCTTCCATTTTAATCAATACCATATGTATAACAGTGATATTATAGGACAGGGAGAAAAAATTTTTAAGACAGCCTGACGTACCTGCAAGACCCGTAACAGCCTTGTATATTACGGCTGTGTTGTTGCTCGGAGCTGATAGCCAAATACCCTCTGATTTGTTGCCTATAACACAGAGGCAACCGCTAAATATCCCAAAAACTATCAATTAATTGGAAAAAAACACAAACCTGTCAGGAAAGGCTAAAGTTTCCGCAAAATTCATCGACAATATATTATTATGTAAAGCACTTAGGTAATAAGGGAAATCTTATAGCTGTATCTATAAGGATTTCAGATGAATATACGACCGTATTCTCACTGTTATACTGGAAAAGCTCCAAATGAATTTCTGGCAAAGCACATTTAATAAATCAAGGGGGTAAAATGGTAATATCCCAAACAGAACTAAAATCAGAAGTCATAGAATTATCGACTAAAGCTTTTGAAACATTTTATAAAGATATCTCCGATATGTTTAGCGTTAAAATGGGATGTAAACAGAAGGAAGTTTCAGAGGGGACTATCAATGATATCAGGAAACATTTTGGTGGATTTATAGCCATCAACACTGTCAAAGCAGAAGGCGCTTTGGACGGCTCTTTCCAGTTAATCTTTGACCAGGAAGGACTATCTACACTGGCCGGTATTATTATTATGCTACCGGAGCAGCAAATTCTGGAAAACAGAAAAAACAATTCAGTTGAATATACAAAAGAACTAAGTGATGCGCTCGGTGAAGTTGGCAATCTGCTCGTGGGGGCATGGGACAGGGTTTTTCGTGAAAACATGAAATGCCACGGCGATTTTGCTCAGACAAACAGCTTTATCGGCGAACCCTGGGACGAACCCGAGACAAAGATAGGCTTATCACAAAACACAGAACTTGTGCTTGTATCCTACGAAATGACACTCGGTTCATCCCCTGCCTGCAACTGTGGGGTCATATTCCCAAAAACGCTCTTTGGAGAAACATCCGAAACAGATACCCAGCTCATCCCACCCGAGCAGGAAACAACAACCGAAGATAAAGCATCCGCTGAGAAACAGGCCCCGGTTAAGAAGAAAGCTTCCCCTAAAGAAAAAGCATCCGCTGAGAAACAGGCCCCGGTCAAGAAGAAAGCTCCACCTGA
>CAZIKS010000137.1:0-9849 GCA_964539795.1 uncultured Pirellulales bacterium | reverse complement strand
GGCCAATGGTGCCGCGCTTGCCTGCACCACCTCAGTGACTTTGACCTGGACGGCAGTTGACGATCCCAGCACCATCACGACATACTATATTAAGCTGGAAAGGGAGATCACCACAGGTAACTGGCAATCCGAAGGTGGCTTCACCTCGAGCACCAATCAGGTCGATGTTCCTGTTCTTTGTGGCGGCATCTATCGCTGGTCTGTGCGCGCAGAAGATGGCGCTGGCAACATCAGCGATTGGTCAGGGTTCTTCCAATTTGGAGTCAATATTTCATAGTCAGAATGGATTCTTGATTGTTCCCCTCTCCCGACATCTGGGCCTCTCTGAAGAATGGGAGAGGGGAGTCAGTAGATAGTTTGATACTGTGAAATTTGACCCTTGGCATTACCAGTTGACTGGTTGCCTGGCAAATCCATTTAAGGTATTCAAATCTGGAATCATCCTAGAACCCTTTTCTTGTTCAAAGAAGGCAGAAATATGAACGCAAAATACCCCACACCCAGGCCTCACAACCGCTGGCAACGTTGTCTCCCAATGCTGATCGCCATGTTAGGAGGCTTGAGCGCAATTTTCGCTTTAGCTTTTCTTGGCGTTTACATTCGCTACCGAAGCCAGCAAACGACCAGGCCAATGGTACTAATCCACGCCCCCCTACACGGGGACAGCCTAGAAGTCGGCCAGGTTACCACATTGCATGCCACTGCTCGTGACGAAAATAAAATCGTGCGTCTCGAGTTATGGGAGAACAACCAATTGGTGGAATCCGAAGCCAGCAACCTGCCAGAAGGCATTTCTCCCTTCCCGATGCTGGCAACTTGGCAGCCCTCCTTTTCGGGTAACCACACCCTGACAGTACGGGCCTTTAACAGTCAGGGGGAACGCTCGAAAGCAACGATCAATGTGCAGGCTGTCGAAACGCCTGATCAGGATGATGACGGTACGGTCGACGCAATAGATCTTTGTCCAAACGAAGCAGGACCAAGATCTACTGAAGGCTGTCCAGACCGCGATGACGATGGCATCACTGACGCCATAGATGCCTGCGCTGACGAAGCAGGTCCTTCCGAGGGAGACGGCTGCCCTGCACCCAGTGAGGGGGATCGAGATGGCGATGGCAGCCCCGACGAGACCGACATTTGCCCAGATGAAGTCGGTCCACGGCTCGCGGAAGGATGCCCGGACGCTGATGGAGACAGGATCGCTGATCATGAAGATGCCTGCCCTGACGAAGCTGGCTGTACGGATCATGAGGGTTGCCCCACCCCTGGTGACTCCGATGGCGACGGTTTGCTAGACAGTGAAGATGCCTGCCCCGAGGCGCGCGGTCCTGCCGATATGGAAGGCTGCCCTGATACAGACAGCGATGGTCTAAGTGACACTGAAGACGCTTGTCCCAGCGAACCCGGTGCTGCTGGGACGGGTGGTTGCCCCGATGCCGACAGCGACGGTCTGCCTGACAGCAGCGATCTCTGCCCCTTCGATCCCGGCCCTGCCGAGCGTGGTGGATGCCCTGACACCGGAGCCGGGGATCGCGACCGGGACGGCGTCCCAGACGATGTAGACCTGGCAGACGATGAGCCTGGCCTACCTGAGCACGGCGGTGCGCCGCGTCCCGGAGAAGGTGCAGATGATGACGATGACGGCATCCCCGACGCTGAGGAGCCACCAGACGACTCGTTACTCGATATTATTCCCGGCTTCTGGCTTGAGGATATAGTAGAACTTCCTGTAGATAAAGATACATACCGGGTGGAAATCCAGGTGTTAGAGTTCACCGTAAGCGCAGACTACGATGAGGTCAGCTGCTATGCCAGCGCGGCCGATGAGGAATGGTCCCCTGAACCAGTCCTCTACGGCCCTTTCGAACCAGCACCGGGTGAGAGGCAGTGGCGTTTCGAGTTCGCCGGTGGAGACAATAGTCGCCCTGCTGCTGTGGAAGAGGACAGGCATCTGGAGATATTTGTGGAGTGTGAGGCTTACGCCACTCCAACGGGGGGCGGAGCCGAAATTCACTACAACCTGGGCCGTATCAACGAAAGGCATCCCCCCGATGAATGGAATACTGAAGGTAGAGATTTCTTCAGAGAGTCCGTGGAGGGGGAGGCGGGCCATTTCTTTGAAGTCAGCTACCGTCTCTGTTCACCCGGATGTGATCCTGGTGCACTCCCGGCACCCTGGCTCAGGCACTTTGTCGTGGAACCCGGACACCAGATGCGCACGTACTGGGATTGGGAGGGAGAATTAAATGATATTGATGGATTTAGAGTGTATATCGACGGTAACTTCGCCTGGCCGATACCAAAATCCCCCCCCTGGGCTCTTTTCTGGGCGCGACCGAGACCAGCTTGCGGTGAAGTCTGGGAAGTTTATATGACTGCCTACTCTGGTTTCGATTCCTACGGGAACCCCGTCCGGGAATCAGCCCCCAGCAATACGGTGCTGGTGGCAGGGGTGGAAGAATGCCAGCGCATCGCCAGGGTCACCTTTTCATCGATTCAGACCTACGATGTCCCAGCGGATTCCGATGATCATGACACCTGCCAATGGAGGGGGGGAGTCGGCCCCATCACTGCCAGTTTCTTGGCAAATGAAAGTAGATTCAGGCTTCAGACTGGTTTCTCAAGATGGTGGGGGGTAGGTTTTGGCGAAGTATGGAATGGGGTATGTCTCTATGATGACGGAAATTTCAGTATCAGCGATTTGTCTGCAAACTGTCGATCGTATTCCGAATCCGACGTTTGGGATACCGATTGGACAGATTTTATCCACTGCCCAACCAGAGACTATGTCGAGGTCTTGCTTGATCCAGATGAAGATTTATATATCCAAGCGACGATAACGGAAACTGACCCCGATGGCACCTGGTACTGGCTCTTCGCGGGAGCCATCGAGATGGGAGCCGCGGAACTAGAGCATCTCATGGGAGGCGGCCCATACACCTATTCCATCCGCGATGACTATCGCTATATGGATATGATCATCCAGGTGGAAATCCTGCCTTATGAGCCATAACGTATCGAGTTTGTAGACGCCACAGGCGCACCTATAGCATAAATGCGAGCAATATCATGCAAAGTGAGGATGTCATTAGCAAAGTCAGGGAATGGTCTGCACTATCTCAAATCGGAATTCGTTTAGATTGAATGGGACTCCGGAGAGTGAGTTATGAATGCAAGGTATACTCCGCAGAACTATCAACCATCCAGGCTCCCAAGACCCAGGCAGCGCAAATTCAGGCGGCACAGATTCACGACGTTTTTTGCTGTGACCGGGATCTTTAGCTGCATCGTCGCCCTGGCGGTTCTGGTTGGCTACTACTTCATACGCTCACAGGATGTTATCAGCAAACCTTTGGTGCTGATCAACGCACCGAATTCTGGACAACAGTTTGAAGTTGGGCAGGTAACATCCGTGCAAGCCGTTGCCCGCGACCCCAATAAAATTACCCGCTTCGAATTATGGGTAGATGGCCAATTACACAAGACCGATACCAGCAGCATCCCAGGGGGTACCTCTCCCTTCCCCATGCTGACCGACTGGCAACCGCTGACCCAAGGCCCGCATACCATAACCGTCAGGGCTTTCAACGGCTATGGAATGCGCTCACAAGCTTCGGTGACTGTTGAGAGTGTTGTTCTCCTCGACCAGGATAAGGACGGTGTGGCTGATGAAATGGACGCCTGCCCGGACCAACCTGGCTATAGTACGGCCGAGGGATGCCCCGACCGCGACCTGGACGGGATCGCAGATGGCGTCGACCTCTGCCCTGAAGAAAGCGGCCTGACCGAAATCGACGGCTGTCCAGGGATCAGTGAGGGTGACCGTGACGGTGATGGGGTCCTCGATGGGTATGATCTCTGCCCGGATGAGCCAGGTCCGGCGCTGACCGAAGGATGCCCTGATTCGGATGGTGATACGATTCCTGATCTGGAAGATGCCTGCCCCGATGAAGCCGGCTGGGCTGACCATGACGGTTGCCCCACCCCCGGCGATTCCGATGGGGATGGGCTGCTGGATGGGGAAGACGCCTGCCCCGAGGAGCGGGGACCGGGGGACACTGAGGGTTGCCCCGATGAGGATGGCGACGGCATACCTGACCATGAAGATGCCTGCCCCAGTGTACCAGGCCCGGCTGAAACCAGGGGTTGTCCTGACATCGATGGTGATACTGTCCCCGATGAGGACGACCTGGCACCTGGCGTGCCCGGCGGAACCGAGGAGGGTGGCGCGCCCCCAGGCCCCGACCGCGATGGAGATGGCGCACCCGATGATGCTGACCCCTGCCCTGATGAATACGGCGAGGCCGAAGATGGCTACTGCCCCCCTCCCGACAGTGATGTTGGAACAGATGAAGATAGCTCTTTCTTCGAAATTCCACCCTTTGGGATGGACTTTGGGACTCCGGTAGAATTTCAAGCCCTGGAATTCAGCGTAGATGAATATTGGGGTGAAGTATGGTGCTACATCGGAGTTGGAACCCCTGATGATGAGGTCTACCGTCGTATAGAGTTCACCCCTGAACCCGGCGTAACGAACTGGGATTTGCGCACCTATCTTGGCGAGGAAGAAACCAGCCATCTACTCTGGGTACAAGAAGATGATGTAATCAACGTAAATACTGAGTGTAGTGGAATTCCCCCTGGGAGCAGTGGTCCTCCTATATATCTTTATGGTTCTTCAGAAATCCACTTCTCTTCTGATTGGCATGGGGAGGAAATTGTCACCGACTACAGGCACGCCGAAGGTGTTTATCGTCTATGTCGGTACGGGTGTGAGAATGACTATCTACCTCCACCTTTTCTTCAAGATGCAGGCATAGGAAGTGATAGATTCTTTAGAAGGGATAACTACTTTTGGCACTGGGCGTGGCCAGCGGAAAGGGAAGCCGAGATCCAGGGTTTTAAAGTTTATCTGAATGACAATTTTGTCGAGGCCACATCATCATCCGAGTACCGCACCCTCGAGATCCCCCTGACCGAACCAGCCTGCGGAGAAAGCATTACGATGCGAGTTTCCGCCTACATCGGGGTCGATGCGCGTGCCCCCGAGATTGAGTCACTCCTAAGCAATCCCATTACCGTTGACAGGCCCCCCTGTCCCAGAACAATCCGCGTCCGTTTTAGGGCTCTAAACGTTCATGGTTTACCAGCTGATGAACGCGGACGTCACACTCCTGGCCCCCTCACAGGGAATTTTTGGGCATCCACCGGTTCAGGAGTTAAAAGTTTGGAGTTTGATGGCGCCCATTGTATTGATGCTCCCATCGGTCGCCGTTGCTGGGGGCTCAGGTTGCGGGAAGACGATCCATCATCATTAGAGGACTATACTGTCATGGCGCTCTTCGACTGGATCCAAAGAGAGCTCGATGCCTGCACACGAGGTCCTTGCCCTGGGTACTATGCTCCTGGAACCGACAACATCATTATTGAAATAGAACCTGGAGACGACCTAAATGTTGGCGCACATATTCTTGATCATGATGAGAATAATCCCAACGACAACCTCTTCAAGGATGAAATCACCATAGATCCAGACACACTACTTCCCGGGAGTATTATAAGGCTTCCGATCCCCGGTTCGTACCTGGATGTACATGTAGAGATCGAACTTCTTTCAAATAGTCCATAACTCGTGTTTGCATTATGTCTGTGGCCGCAAATTCAATGATTGCTTTGACTAACTCGATACCCTGGTACACCAGAACAAAAATTGCGTAGACTTAGATTATCATCAGGAGTCAAATATGTAAACATCATCGATATTCGTCAACTTTTCATCATTTCGATACTGCTTATCATCGCGGGAGTGACAAGCTCCTGTTTAAGAGGCAACCGCACTGGCCTGCGAGCCTAGATCGACTCGCCGCGCGGAGGCGCCAGGGTCGCCCTAGAGACACCGATCACCGTGATCTCCCACGCTTATGCCAGAGATGGACTAGGTGAGATTGTGCTCTACGTGATCGGCGAGGCCTTGACCTGCCTCCTAAAAACTGATCCAAAAGATAAGTTAGGATTGGAGCAAAAAAGAGGCAGGCTGAATGCCAAGGAAACAGTTTTCTCCTGAAGAAATTATTGCATTACGATCAGACCACACACTTCACTGGGTTACAAACCCCCAGCTCCAGCTGCTGTTGTGATTCAATCTTCTCAATTTCATCAAGTTAGTCTAACATTGTGAGTGGTACAAATGATGGGGGCAGGTCGCTCAGTCGCAGTGGCTGAGCTTCTATTAATGTTAACTGGTTAACTATTCAACCAGTTCCAATCCCGCTTAGCCTTAGCCCTATCCCGGCTCCGGGACAACGCCATGCTGCTGCAGAAGCGCATGAGTTTCTCAAACAAGGACCTGTTTTGAGAAAGATGGAATCACGATTGACTACTTCTCAGACTATTGTAACGGTAGAAAACGAACTGTAATCTTGAGAGATATGGGCGTGACATCGTCAATAAACAACGGAGGATTTTCACAAGTTCGGACAATTTTCATTTAATCACTTGAATTTGGAGCGAGTTAGTTTTTACGGTTGTATAATCACAATCAACTCACTGAGATTACTAAACAATTTTCCCCCTAAAGGACAGGGATGCTACCAACTTTCCTCGCTTCATGTATGTTGATATTTTGGGACCTCCGGTGAAATCTCGGTGCAAATTGAGCGACATTACATGGAAATAATGGACTGGTTGGACTAAATCACCCCAATATTGGATACTCCATAGACACAATGCGACTATAAATAAGGGGTGGACGGACATTTCTATAACTCTTAATCAATTGGTTGGAGGTTCGAGTCCTCTCGGGGTCATTCAATTTTAGCCAACCGCTAGACCTTCCTGTCGTCAAATTTTAATCGCCATTACGCTTAGATAACAGGGGGAAATTGGATGATTTGGTGCTGTTTTTTTTTAAAGATCATCTGCTATAGCTTCCGAATCTGCCAATACTGATATAAACAAGATAAAATGAGCAAATCTAAAATAAGAAGGACACGATCATGTTCGCGAATCGAGATCGCTTCGATAATCTAAGGGACCAGGAGCAAAACCGCTTTATCTCAGAATGTCCAAAGACGATGGAATTACTGACTCGGTGTTCTCGAACGTCAATGGTAAAGGTGGTTTAAGAGAATGACAAAACGCGGTTCTCTTTCAAATCATGGAATTGTGCGCAACGCCATAAAGAAAGACATTCTATTTTTTGGTATCCCTGCGTTCACGGTCTTCCTCCTGGGGTTGATCGTCAGCGGAAGAGATGGGTACGACGGATTGGTCCGCGCCATATGGGAGCTGCTCAAAGACCCGCAGAATCTGCGTCTGCTTTCAATATGGAACATCGCTGGATTGACCCTTTTCGTTGTGGGATTGACAATTGCTATCATCGCCGTATTTACACTTCGGCGGTTCTACTCTTCGTCTCTGGTTACAAGAGAAGATCATCAGCTCATTACACACGGCATCTACCGTTTCACACGACATCCCATCTATTTTGGAGTCCTCATCGCCATTATCGGCGTGCCTGTATATGCACCAAGCTTGTATGGCTTCTTAGCCCTGTCACTTTTGATCCCGATCTTCCTCAATCGAATAAGGATGGAGGAGGAAATGCTTACTGAGGAATTCGGAGATGCTTACAGGACGTATAGGGAGGCTACGAGCAAATTGATTCCATTCATCTATTGAGATGAACTCGTAGACAGAGAAATCTTCTAATCGCTAAAGGAGGCCCAAGTTCTAATTGAAATTTGGAGAAATCATTACAATGTGGTCAGGCCACAGAGTTCACTGGGTTATAAACCCCCAGCTCCAGCTGCGGTAGTGATTCAACCTTCCCAAATTAATCGAGTTCGTCTAACATTGTGACTGGTACATATAATGGGGGCAGGTCAAACTGTAGCGCTTCAGAATTGATTGGACAACGTGGGGGTATAGAATAAGAGATACTCGAAGGCCGAAAAACATCAACAAACAAGGAGTAAATAATGGCCAAGAAAGTATCGACAGAAGCCAAGATACGCAAAATTCAACGCAAAACCCGACGTCAGTACACAGCCGAAGAAAAGATAAGGATTGTACTGGAGGGATTACGCAGCGATATCCCGATTGCAGAGCTGTGCCGACGTGAAGGTATAAACCAGAACCTGTACTACCGCTGGAGTAAAGAGTTTTTAGAAGCGGGCAAGCAGCGTTTGATGGGCAACACACAGCGCCAGGCAGGCAGTGAGGAGGTCAAAGGGATCCGCCAAGAGAATGAACAGCTCAAGCAGTTGGTGGCTGAGTTGGCGTTGAAGAATAAGGTGTTGAAAAAAAGTTTGACTGGTATGGAGAATCTGTGGGACGTATGATGCGCTACTCACAATCAGAGAAGATGGAGCTCATCCATCTGGTGGAACATTCGAACCTGCCGATCCGCAAGACGCTGGAAGAACTGGATTTGCCCAGAAGCACATTCTATGACTGGTACCGCAAGTACCAGGAAGAGGGATTTTACGGGCTGACAGACAAGAAACCAGGTCCTAGACAGTTCTGGAACCGTATCCCTGAGAGCGTGCGAGAGCAGGTAGTTGATTTAGCCCTGGAACACCCAGATAAGTCTTCCACGCAGTTAGCCTGGCATTTTACAGATAAGGAGGGCTATTTCATCTCAGAATCGAGTGTTTATCGTATCCTGAAGGGCTTTGATCTGGTCGCCAGCCCGGCTTTTCTGATGGTCCCTGCTAAAGATCAGTTCGAGAATCCTACCAAGAAGGTCAATGAGTTGTGGCAAACCGACTTCACACAGTTCAAGGTGCAAGGTTGGGGATGGTATTACCTCTCCACTGTGCTAGACGATTACTCGCGCTACATCCTGGCCTGGAAACTGAGCACCACACTGGGGACGGATGATGTCAAAGAGACCCTGGAGATAGCCTTACATAGAACCGGTCTCAAACAGGTCAAAGTCAAGCACCGCCCAAGACTGTTATCCGATAATGGCCCCTGCTTTATCTCCGGTGCGTTGAAAGACTATCTTCGCCAAAACATGATTGATCATATACGTGGTGCACCCTATCACCCTATGACACAGGGCAAGATTGAACGCTTTCATCGATCGATGAAGAATGTTGTATTGCTCCGCAACTACTTCTACCCCTGGGAGTTGGAGCAATCTATTGCGGCATTTGTAAAATATTACAACCACCAACACTATCACGAGTCGTTGGATAACCTGGTTCCTGCTGATGTGTATTTTGGAAGAGAGAAGGAGGTGCTATCTAGAAGAGAACATATTAAGGAAATGACTTTGTCAGCAAGACGATCTCACCATAAAAGCACTATGCGTGTGTATAATGTTCGATAGATTATTGACTCAAGAGTCTCTCTTAGTAAACCCCACAATTTGTCCGAAAAAATCTGAGGACGTACACATTTAATCAGGGAGAATGCGTCGGTCGCGTAGTTTATAGGTAACGTCATCGTTCCTTGACTACTCCGGGTACCAAGATTATTATTAGAAAAGTGTTTCTGAAGTGACGAATTTCCCCTGATTATAGGGAAGGGGGTGGTTCGGAACTCATCCGCTACGGGTCATTCGTTTCTAATGAATTGATTGACATGCCTGTCGAGCAATTTATGTCTGCATTACGCTTTGAAAACAGGGGGAAATTGGATGTTTTGGGGCTGGATTTGCGAATGAATGAAGATTTCGAGTTTGAATCATTTGCTTTATTTTGGCTCAATCCTTATGGATTCTGACCAATCTTAGGATGACAATCCCTAGATTCTATATTTACTATACTTGTTGCCACTTACGAGCTATTTCTAATTCGCCGTTATATTGAACTGCACGCCCAGGGATTCGTAGAGGATATG